>SLDI01000092.1:0-2639 GCA_007125385.1 Phycisphaeraceae bacterium
CCCCTTCGACGTCGCCCAGGGCAATCCGCGCGTCTGCGGCGTCGCGCTCACCATCGACGAGAAAACCGCCCGCGCCACCGCCATCGAACCCTTCGACATCCCCGCCGACCGCAACGCCCCGCCGTTCATTCAAGCGTGACGCCGTTGATGCGAGCCCACCACACGCCCCATCCAGACCCTTTACAATCCCGCTCTTCACTCAACCACGAGACCCTCCCATGCCCGATACCAGCTTCGACCTCGTCATCGTCGGCGGCGGGCCCGCCGGCTACGTCGGCGCCATCCGCGCCGCTCAGCTCGGCCTGTCCGTCGCCTGCGTCGAACGCGACAAGCTCGGTGGCGTCTGCCTCAACTGGGGCTGCATCCCCACCAAAGCCCTGCTCGCCGCCGCCGAGTTCTACCATCGCCTCCAGCACAACGCCGACACCTGGGGCATCCACGCCGACAACGTCCGACACGACTGGCCCACCGTCATCGGCCGCTCACGCAACGTCGCCGGCAACCTCAACAAGGGCATCCACAGCCTCTTCAAGAAGCACAAGATCACCCACTTCGAGGGCCACGCCTACATCCCCAAGCCCGGCACCGTCCAGGTCCACGCCGTCGACGACGTCGAGCACAAGAACAAGCCCGCCCACACCCTCACCGCCAAACACATCCTCATCGCCACCGGCGCCGCCCCGCGCACGATCCCGGGCGTGGAGTTCGACGGCGACAAGGTCATCGCCTCCAAGGAAGCGATGACCCTCGACAAGCAGCCCGACCACCTGCTCATCGTCGGCGCCGGCGCCATCGGCATGGAGTTCGCCTACTTCTACAACGCCTTCGGCACAAAGGTCACCGTCGTCGAGATGCTCGACCGCCTCCTGCCCGTCGAGGATCACGAAGTCTCCAAGGCGATCGAACGCGCCTTCAAGAAGCAGAAGATCGACACCTACACCGCCCACAAAACCACCGCCATCGAAAAGACCGACAAGGGCATCAAGGCGACCATCGAGCCCGTCGAAGGCGCCAAGGGCAAGCCCACCACCGTCGAGGCCGACAAGGTCCTGCTCGCCACCGGCGTCCGCGGCCGCTACGACGGCCTCTTCGACGACTCACTCAAGCTCGAGACCCACAAGGACCATATCAAGGTCGACCGCAACACCTACGCCACCTCCGTCAAGGGCGTCTACGCCACCGGCGACGTCATCGGCCCACCCTGGCTCGCCCACGTCGCCATGGACGAAGCCGTCGTCTGTGTCGAGCAGCTCGCCGGCCACCACCCCACCCCCATCGACTACGACGCCATCCCAGGCTGCACCTACTGCCACCCCCAGGTCGCCTCTCTCGGCAAAACCGAGCAACAGTGCAAGGACGAGGGCCTCGACTACAACGTCGGCAAGTTCCCCTTCACCGCCTCCGGCAAAGCCCAGGCCATGGACGCCACCGAGGGCTTCATCAAGCTCATCACCGGCAAGAAGCACGGCGAGATCCTCGGCTGCCACATGATCGGCGAGAATGTTACGGAGCTCATCGCCGAGCTCGGCCTCGCCCAGCGTCTCGAAGCCACCGCCGACGAGATCATCGCCACCATCCACGCCCACCCCACCCTCTCCGAAGCCGTCCACGAAGCCGCCCTCGGCACCGACAATCGCATGCTCCACTTCTAGCCGCTCGCGGCTAACGCCCGTCCTGAGCGAGTCCGCGAGCGAAGGGCGGGATTGCCGCCAGACCCACCACCAGCGCCCTGCAATCCTGGCACATGAGGCTCTCCCCTTCACGCCCCCACCTCCGCTACAATCCCCAACGGAGCACCGCCATGGCCCACTTCGACCGCATCACGATCGATCCGGGCGTCATGAACGGCCAACCGTGCATCCGCGGCATGCGCCTGACCGTGCGACGCGTCCTCGAAGCCCTCGCCACCTTCCCCGACCGTGACGAGCTCAAACGCGAGTACCCCGAGCTCCAGGACGAGGACATCCGCCAGGCCCTCGCCTACGCCGCCGCCTACCTCGACGACGAGCGCATCGACCTGCGCAGCGCATCATGAAGTTCCTGCTCGACCAGGGACTGCCCCGCTCCACCGTCGCCGAGCTCCACCACGCCGGCTTTGAAGCCGAGCACGTCGGCGACCTGGGCCTGGCTCGGGCCCCCGACGAGCTCATCCTCCGGCAGGCCCTGGAGCGCGACGCTGTCGTCCTCACGCTCGACGCCGACTTCCATCGCCTCCTCGCCCTCAGCGGCGACACCGCCCCAAGCGTGATCCGCCTCCGAGCCCAGGGCCTGCTCCCGGCCGAGATCGCTCGCCTCTGCCGGCAGATCCACACACACGCACACCACGACCTCGTTCGCGGCGCCGTCGTCTCCTGCGACCGTACCGCCTTCCGCCTTCACCGCTTGCCCATCGGCCGTCGCTGACACCCCGCCCCCAATATCCAAAATCACCAATCCAAAATCGCCACTCCCTCCCCCCCTTGCAACCCACGCCCCATCCGCTCTAATGACACCCCCGGCCGCGCGCCGCCAACCCGCAACCCCCAACCACGAGCCACCCATGACCACCCAAACCATCCGCTGGGGCCTCATCGGCACCGGCGCCATCGCCAAAGCCTTCACCCACGGCCTCACCCAAACCCCCGCGGGCACCGTCGCGG
>SLDI01000424.1:0-2638 GCA_007125385.1 Phycisphaeraceae bacterium
ACCCGGAGGATGCGCACTTGACCCGCATCACCCAGTTGAGGTTCAGGGTTTTATGAACGTCACGTTGCGTTTATCCTATGCGTGATGGCATTTCGGCACTTCCAACTGCGGCATAAGAGGTTATCCCGCTCGATCGTGCAAGCATCGAGAATGAAGCGGCTCAACTCATGTACGCGGTCACTTTTCATCCTCGGCCCCCTTCCCGCTCAGCGCCCCCGCGATGCGGTCAAGCTCGCGCCGCACCGGCTCCACGTCGAGCCGGCTGTAGACGCGGGTGCTGTTGATGCTGCGATGGCCCAACGCGGCCCCGATGATGCGCTCGCTGACGCCGGCGGCGGCCAGGTAGCTCCCGGTCGTGCGTCGCAGGTCATGCTGCCGAACGTCGCTCAAACCGGCGGCCTTGCGGATCCGCTCCCACGGGGCTTGTGTGTTGCGTATCGCCTCGCCGTAACGGCCAGGAAAGACGAACGCGGCGCCCGGGTCGGCCTCGGCCTGGCGGCGCTTCAGCCGCTCCACGGCTTGCGGTACCAGCGGCACCACCACGCGCTCGTCGTTCTTGCTGTGCTCACGCGGGATGCTCCACGTCGCGCCCGCCAGGTCCACGTCCCGCCACCGCATCTGCATCAGCGACGACTTGCGGGCCCCGGTCAGCAGCAGCAGCCGGAAGAAGTCTGGCCACGGCTCCGGCTCGGCGTCGATGGCTTTCAGCAGCGCGGGCAGCTCGGCCGGCGTGACGTAGCGGTCCCGGCTGGACTCGGCGTAGAACTCCACGTAGGCGGCGGGGTTGTCGCCGCTGTAGAGCCGCCGCTTGATCGCGAAGCGGTACACACGCCGCACCAGCTCCACCACGCGGTTAGCCGTGACCTTGCCGGCGGTCTTGGCGAGCCGGGTATGTTTCGCCGCCAGCATCTCCGGCGTGATGCTGGGCAGCTCGCGCCCCTCCCACGACTTGACGTGCTTCCACAGCGAAGCCTCGGCCGTGACGGTCTTGGGGCGGCGGTCCCGCTCGTGGCCGTAGGTTTCCCACAGGTCCCCCAGCGTCGCCACCTTGGCCCGGCGTGCCCGGCGCTCGGCCACCGGGTCGTGGCCGGCGTCCGTCTGGGCGATGGTCTTGCGGGCGAGCTTGCGCACGTCGCCCAGCGCAACGTCGCCATCGGCGAGCCGGATGCGTCGGGCCCGGCCGTTGACCTTCCGCACCAGGTAGTAGGCCCGGGTGCCGGTCTCCGACACCACGAGCGCCAGGTTGCGAACCTCGCTGTCGTAGATGGTGCGCCGCCCCTTGGCGGGTGGCTTGGCGTCGCGGCACCAGGCGGCGGTGAGCTTGCGGCGCTCGGTGGGGCGTCGGCCGTCGTCGCGGGCGATCTGGAGCGTTTGGGCGGCCATGCTGTGTCCTTTCGTGCTCGGCGCAACCCCGGCGCAACCCGGCGCAACCGCCGAATTGCCATGTTGTCTGTCCGCGCCTGATGACCTCGGGGCGTCACCCTATGACCTCGCGCCTGATAACGGCGCAACCGCGGCGCAACCACGAAACCACAAAATGCCGTAACTCCGGGTTGCGCAACCTAAGACAGAATAGCCGTAAATGCCGACAGAATCAACCCCCGGCTAACATGGCACAACAGAACACAAGAGCCGCCGGCCTGCTTTTCATCCTGAAAACACGGGTTCGAATCCCGTCGGGGACATTCGACAGAAATCCAGCCGAGGATGCGATTTAGCGTCGACCCTCTCCAGGAGGTGCGGCACACAAAAGGATCACGCTGTGACCTTTTTCGTGGAGTGCACCATGCCAAGGCCAAGAACACGCGCGCCCCGCATGTGTCGGGACCGCAAGCAGGCCTACGTCAAGATCAATGGTCAGCGGGTCCAGCTTGGTCGCTGGGCCTCGCCCGAGGCCCAGGAAGCCTACGACCGCCTCATCGCCGAGTGGCTGGCCAACGGCCGTCGGCTGCCCGAGTTGACCCCAGAGCCGGAGGACGAGCCGGTCACCGTCACGCATCTCACGGTGGCTTGTCCAGCCCGTGGGCCTCGTCGATGTGGATCACACCACGGTCCTCAGCGGCGAGCAGCAGGGCATTGAGGTCAGCGGGCCTGCGAATGGTCTGGCCCAGCACCTCGTGAAGCTCGCCGGCCAGCTCGCAGGCGATGACGTGAGCCATGGCTGACTTGCCCACCCCCGGCAGGCCCACGAGCAAGGCGGAATCCATCGAACGGTTGTCGGCTAACGCCGCATCGAGCGCAACCTTGACCTGTTCGACAACGGTGCAGGTGGCGTCACAGATGGCAGATGGTCGCGGCTGAAGCGTGGGGGCAGGGCGACAAGCCAGGCATGGTCAGCGGCCGGGCCGACACCGACGCTAACGTCCACTACGAGTTGGATGCTGGATGGCGAATTCCTCGACCATGTCCGTCGCGAACAGGCCCCCGACCAGCCGGAGCTGCCGTGGGACGATTGAGCGCGGGGCCCCGCCAGCGGGCAAACCTTGAACCTGACGCTTGACCGGCGTCAGGCACGGGTGTCATACTGATTGACACTGGCTCCGGGACGGTTGCCGGAGCGCCCGGAGGCGGAGGCCCGCCGCGCTCAGGTCTTGATGCTGGCGTTGGCCAGGAGAATGGCCTGTGAAAGCGGCCTGAG
>SLDI01000100.1:0-2632 GCA_007125385.1 Phycisphaeraceae bacterium
ACGTCGGCGGCGTAATCCTGCATGGGCGCGAGCATCCCTGCGCCGGGCATGACGAGGCGGGCGGCTCCCGCAGACCGGGGCGGGAATCGGCCGATGAAGTCGCGCCCCGCAGGCGCGGGCGCCGGGGCCGCCGGGGGGCGGGGGTCGGTGTCCTGGCGGGGCTGCGGGCCCGGGCCGCATCGCCGGCAGAACAGCGACGAACTGAGTATTGCCCGCGGCCGTAGGCTTGTCAATGCGGGCGGCGGGACTTAGAACACGCGTATCACACCGCCGCGGCGCCGGCGGACCAGCCCCCGTGGCCCCGGCGCACCGGCCGGCGCTGCCCTTTTTCGAGGATCGTTATGAGTCACATGCGCTTCGCCCCGCTGCTGGTCGCTGCGATCGCTGTCTTGGCACCCCTGGCGGCCGCCACCCCCGCCGCCGCCGATGAGACCAACCCGGCGATCGTCACGCTGGACGAGGTTCGGCCGGGGATGACCGGCTACGGCTTGACGGTGTTCCGCGGCGTCGAGCCCGAGCCGTTCGCCGTCGAGGTCGTGTCCGTGATCCACATGGCCGGGCCGCAGCGATCGATCATCTGGATCGAGAGCGATGACGAGCGGCTGAAGCACACGGGGGCGGTGCAGGGCATGAGCGGCTCGCCGATCTACCTCTGGACCGACGACGAGGCCGAGCGCTTCGCCCCCGGCGAGGGCGGCCGCCTGGCCGGGGCGTTCGCCTTCGGCTACGCGATGAACAAGGACCCGATCATCGGCGTCCAGCCGGCCGAGTACATGCTCGGCATCCGCGAGCGTCTTGATGAGCCCCGGCCGCGCGTCGCCGCGAGGCGCGGGGCGACGCTTCAGGGCCAGCGCACGATCCGCACACTCGATCGCCTGGCGAGCCAGCGCAACGCCTCGGAACTGAGCCGGCTGAACCTGGACCTGGCGCGGCGGCTGCTTCTCGATGACGAACCGCGCGGCCCGGCCGAGCATTGGGACGCCGACCGGCGCGGTGACGAGGGCGTGCAGCCGCTGCTGCTGCCGTTGGCGGTCGGCTCGTCGCAGACGGCGAGCGTGGCGAGGCCGCTGCTCGAGCCGCTGGGCCTGGCGCCCATCGCCGCCGGCCCGACGGGGCCGGGGGCGGTGCGGAGCAACACCGGGATCAGCCCGATCGCCGGGCCGCCGCCGCACGGCGTGAACGTCGAGGACGTGAGCATCGTGCCCGGCGGCGTGCTGTCCGTGCCGCTGGTCTGGGGCGACCTGGACCTGTCGCTGGGCGGGACCGTGACGGAGGTGCTCGAGGACGGGACGGTGCTGGCGCTGGGCCACCCGATGTTCGGCGAGGGCCCCACGGCCCTGCCCATGGCCACGGGGCACGTGCACTTCATCGTGCCGCGGCTGAACATTTCATTCAAGGTCAGCGGCTCGCTGGCGGTGGCCGGGGCCCTGCTGACCGACGAGACGCCCGGCGTGGCGGGTCGGCTGGGCGAGCAGGGCCTGGACAGCTTCGCCTCCGCCCCGCTTCAGGTCGACGTGGCCATGCCCGGGCACGAGCGGCAGTCCTACAGCTACCACGTCGCCGACCACCCCTGGCTGACGCCCACCCTCGCGGTCATCGCCGCGCTGGAGAGCGTCCTGGCCAGCCAGCAGTTGCCCGACGAGCACACGATGCGCATCACCGGCCGGCTCGAGTTCTCCGACGGCCACCACCTGGATCTCAACTCCCTGAGTGTCGGCGAGGGGATCTTCGGCCTGCTGATGGAGCTGCTGCCGGCGCTGACGATGCCGACGCAGAACCGGTGGGAGCACCTGCGGTTCGTGGACGGGACGTTGAGCGCGGAGATCGAGCCGGAGCTGCGTATCGGCCAGATCGTCGACGCCCGGCTGGACCACGGGCGCGTCGAGCCCGGCGCCAGCGTCGGGCTGACGGTGTGGGTCGAGCCGTACGGCCGGCCCGTCGAGAAGCGGCGCATCAGCTTCGAGATCCCGCGGCACACGCCCGAGGGCGAGTATCGCCT
This sequence comes from Phycisphaeraceae bacterium, assembly GCA_007125385.1. GTDB lineage: Bacteria > Planctomycetota > Phycisphaerae > Phycisphaerales > Phycisphaeraceae > SKPT01. Next base: position 2,000 of record SLDI01000100.1, read on the forward strand.
GATCGTCTCCGGGGCGGCGCGGTACATCAACGCCGTGGAGCGGGCCCGGCCCCACCGCGGGCGCGTGCGCAGCATCGACGACCTGGTGCAGATGATCCAGGAGGTGCTCGACGTCGAGCGCGACGCGCTGTACGTGACGATGGAGCTGCCCGAGCAGGGCGTGGCGGTCGGCCGGCAGGAGCTGGCGCACCTGCCCTCGAGCCGGCGGGCGATGATCGCCCGGCCGACGCACACGCTGGCCACGCCGTATCGCGAGCTGCTGGAGCAGAAGGTGCCCATGGACGTGGCGATCCAGGGGGATCGGACGTTCACCGTGCGGGTGGAGAAGGAGTAATGAGTGAGGGCGCGTGTGGCGGCTGATCGCACACACCGGGCTGAGGCCTCTGCAAAAGCCGCACGCCGCTGACTCCCGCGACGAACCGCGAAGGAGCGAAGAAACGCGAAGGAGCGATGGTATCGGCGATGGAGCCCGCAAAAATCCTCTTCGCGCCCTTCGCCTGCTTCGCTCCTTCGCGTCTTACCTGAGCCTCGCACACCCCTCACCCCACCGACGCCGTCAGCCCGGCGTCCGGCTCATTCAATTGCTCGATCAACTCGCCAATCACACGCCGCGCCCGGCCGCGGATCTCCGAG
>SLDI01000385.1:0-2631 GCA_007125385.1 Phycisphaeraceae bacterium
AGTGGCAGCAGCCGGTTCAGTCCACGCAATCAGCAGGTTGCCCGCGCGCACAATGACACCGGGCTGGGCACGCTGCTGTTTGACCTGTTGACCCCGGAAGAGCAACGCATTGATGAACACACTGCCCAGCATCGTTTTGATATCGAGATGCTCAGCCGACGAACCATCGGCACGATCGACTGGGTGGCGGAGCATGAGCAGACCAGGACCATGCGCATCGGCCTGTTCGGCGCCAGCACCGGCGCCGCGGCCGCGCTGATCGCCGCCGCATACCGACCGAAACGCATCGGCGCCGTGGTGTCCCGCGGCGGTCGGCCCGACCTGGCGGGCGAGGCGCTCCCAGACGTGCAGGCGCCCACGCTGCTGCTGGTCGGCGAGCGTGATCCGCAAGTCATCGCCCTCAACCGCGAAGCGTCACAGCAGATGCAGGCGACCTGCCAGCTTTCGATTATCCCGAACGCCTCGCATCTGTTCGAGGAGCCAGGCACGCTTGTACGGGTCGCCCGGTACGCAAGGGACTGGTTTACCCATTACCTGGCGTCGCGCTCCGTGGACGAATCATATCAGGCTGGTATCTCGTCGCGTTTGCTGCCGGTGAAACGCGCTCCTCGCCACAGGGATCCAGAGCGGACGTCGCCTGGTTCACCCAGTTGCACAGCGTCTTCTCGCGGTTGCGTCCAAGGGGGAGAGGCTGTCGCCTTACGAGGGAATTCCCCCGAGAATTCGGATGCGCGTCACCTTGCCTCTCCTGGGTGGCGGGGTCTAGAACAACGCGAGCTCCCCTGTGTAGGGCGAGTAAACGGCCGAACGCACCAGGTGAAAAGGTGAATGCGAGGAAGGAGTTGAATGCGCCATGTCTGTTGCCAAAACGATTGAAATTTCCGCAAGCTCGACCGAAAGCTTTGACGACGCCGTCAAGCAGGGCATTGCCCGGGCATCAAAGACGATTGACGGCATTCGCGAGGCATGGGTCAAGGAACAGAAGGTGACGGTTGAAAACAACCAGCTCAGTGAATTCCGCGTCCACATGATGGTGACGTTCGTTCTGAAGGAGTAGTCGGCGTGCCACGCCCGTCCCGGCATAAACTGGCCGCCACGGCGCTGGAGCAGCACGGCCTCACGTTCGCGGAAGACCTCGGCGGCGGCGAAGTGAAGAACACGCCCGCGTCGCTGTTTCGCCTGCTGTGCTTCGCCCACCTTGCAAGCACGCCCATACGACACGAGATCGCAATGGCCGCGACACGAGCCCTGTTCCAACAGGGCTGGACCACACCACAGAAAATGGCCAACGCCACGTGGGCCGACCGCACCCGCACGCTCAACGCGGCCGGCTATGCCCGCTACGACGAAAGCACGGCCGAACGCCTCGGCCACAACGCGCAGCTTCTGCTCGATCGCTACCGCGGCGACCTGCGCCGGCTGCGCGACGAAGCGAAGCGCGATCCCGACAACGAGCGTCAACGGCTCAAGGCGTTCAAGGGCATCGGGGACGTTGGCGTGGACATCTTCTTCCGTGATGCCCAAGTGGTGTGGGCGGAACTGTATCCCTTTGCGGACCGGGTGGCGCTCCGGTCGGCGGCCTCGTTGGGGCTGCCAGATGATGCGCGGGCACTGGCTCGACTGGTGGACGACGATCCTCGGGCGTTTGCCCGACTCGTGGCCGCGCTGGTGCGCATCGACCTGGCGAAACAACACGAACAGGTGCGCCACGCCGCTGCGTAAGACACCATCGATCACAATTCGCGGCCCACTCACTCTTCATTTCCTTGTTGCAGTAAGGGGGGTGTGCAATGAAGAAGATCGACCTCCATACTCACACCGTGCCTACTGTTTGGGATGCGACGTTTACCTTTGATCTCGACATCCTGCAGCGATATGTCTCTGCCGCCTCTGGACAAGCAGGATCTCAAGCAGCGCCTTCACCGCACCAGTCGGAGGCGCGGTCGCACTTCCTCTGGGGATCGGGATGTCGCGTAAGCTGCAACGGGTTCAACTGGCTCCGGCCTCAAACTCGATACTTGAACTTCGCCGAACTCCACCTCGTTATGCATCGCTTCGGGCACCAACGCCGCGTAGTGCCGTCGGCAGATCTCGGGGCTGTTGCCCATGAGTTGGCTGATCTTGTAGAGCGACACGCCACGCTGGGCGAGGTGGCTGCCGAACGTGTGGCGGAAATCCAGGCAGGCCCATTCAAGCCCGGCGGCGCGATTCAGGGCGGCCAGATCGTGACTGAAGTTGTCCGGCTGCCAGCGGCCCCCTTGGGGTGCCGGGAAGAACCAGCGTGACCGGGAACGCTCGGCGGTGTACCTCTTGAGGATGGTTGCCAACGATGTGCTGATTGGGACCACGCGATTCCGCTTGGTCTTCGGCTGCCACGATTCCCCATCGACAGTCTTCGCCCGCACGCGGATGAGTCGCTGGTCCAGGTCGACATCGCTGCAGGCGAGCCAGAGCGCTTCGGCCCGCCGCAGGCCAGCGTAGATGTAGGTGGCGACGAGGGCGTGGATCGTGAGGTGCTGCTCAACCGCTCCGAGCTGCATGGCGATCTGATCGAGCGTCAGCCAGCGGATCTCTGGCGCCGACTCCTTCCACCGCGTCACACCCTCGATCGGGTTGCGGTAGCGCACGTCG
>SLDI01000604.1:0-10184 GCA_007125385.1 Phycisphaeraceae bacterium
ACCAGGCTGTGCATCGACGGGTCGCCACGAGCGTGATCGCCCTGGCGCTGATGGTGCTTGGCGCGTACGGGTTGATGCAGTTGCCGGTGAGTTTTCTGCCGGAGCTGACCTACCCGTTTGTGCGCGTGGACGTGCGCTGGCCGGGCGCCACGCCCGAGGAGATGGTCACCAACGTCGCGGAGGTGATCGAGCGTCAGGTCGCCAGCGTTGACGGGCTGGACTACTTGAGCTCCGAGTCGCGCGAGGGGCGCTACGAGCTCGAGGTCAACTTCCACTACGGCGTGGCGGTGGACGCGGCATACCAGGACGTGCTGGCGGCGATGTCGCGTGCGACTCCGGCGCTGCCTGATGATGTCGATCCGCCAATCATCTTCAAGGCCGATCCCTCCCAGTTGCCCGTGGTGCAACTGGCGATCAGCTCGGGCGAATGGGATCTCGTCGAGCTGCGCACCTGGGCCGAGCGCTGGCTGGCCGACCAGGTGATCGCCGTCGACGGCGTGGGCGGGGCGGAGGTGGTCGGCGGCCTGCGGCGCGAGATCCGCGTGCACGTCGACCCCGAGGCGCTGAGCAAGTACGACCTGACGCTCAACGGCGTGCTGCAGGCCGTGGGCGACGAGAACGTCCAGCAGTTCGCCGGGCGCGTCACGGCGGGCGAGCGCGAGTTCATCGCGCGCACAGACGGCGAGTTTGCTTCCGTCGACGAGCTGGCCCAGCTCGTGCTCAAGCGAGGCGGCGTGGGGCGGGTGTTGCTGCGCGACGTGGCGCAGGTTGAAGACCTGCACGAGCCGGCCCGGCTGATCACGCGCTACAACGGCGTCAAGGGCGTGCGCCTGAGCGTCAACAAGCAGGCCGAGGCCAACACCGTCGAGGTGGTGAACGCCGTCAAGCGGCGGATGCAGGAGCTGGGCCCGTCGCTGCCCGGGCATCTGAGCATCGGATACATGGAGGACCAGGCCGTCTACGTCAGCGACGCGCTGGCGGCGGTGCGCAACGTCGTCATCGTCGCGGCGGTGTTGGTGATCCTGGTGATCTACATGTTCCTCGGCAGCGTGCGGCAGGTGGCGGTGATGATCGTCGTCCTGCCGGCAATCCTGCTGGTGAACTTCGCGCTGATGTGGCTGGCGGGCTTTTCGCTGAACATCTTTTCGCTGGGCGGGATCGTCGTGGCGGTGGGCGTGGTGCTGGACAACTCGACGGTGGTGCTGGAGAACATCGCCCGCCTGCGCCAGGCCGAGCCGGCGACGCCCATGCGGCAGCTCGCGGTCGAGGCGACGCGGCAGGTGGGCCCGGCGATCGTGGCGGCGACGCTGGCGTACATGGCGCTGTTCGCCCCGTTCCTGCTCGTGCCCGGGCTGGCGAGCCTGCTGCTGCGCGAGCTAATCCTGGTCATCGCCGGCATCGTGGCGCTGAGCCTGCTGGCCGCGGTGACGTTGACCCCCATGCTGGCGGTGACGCTGATGCGGCAGACGGCGACGCCCAAGACGTCGCGCTTTCAGCGCGCCTTCGCGCAGGTCACGGCCATCTACGGACGGGTGCTCGCATGGCTGATTCAGCAGCGCTTCGCGTGGCGCCTGGGGCGCTGGCGCGGGCCCGCGACGCGCCTGGTCTGGCCGACGATTGGTGCGTTCGCCATCGCCGCGGCGGCGGGGCTGTGGATGCTGCCGGGGCTGGGCTTCGAGTTCCTGCCCGCCATGGACGACGGCCGCATCACCGTGCGCGTGCGCATGGACACGGGCACCTCGGTGGCGACGACCGATGTGCTGGTGCGCCGCCTCGAGCGGGCGCTGGCGGAGGAGCCGCTGATCGAAAGCGCCTTCGCGCTCAGCGGCGGGCGGTCGCGCGGGCTCTTTACGCACGAGCACGCCAACGAGGGGGAGATCAACATCCAGCTCCTGCCGCGCTCGCAGCGGCCAATCAGCACCGACGCGTTCGTGGGCCAGCTTCGGCAGCGTCTGCGCAACATCGAGGCGGCCGGGGCGCGCGTGCAGTTCCGCCAGCCGTCGACGCGCGGCGTGCGCGCCGGGGCCGGCGGGGCGTCGGACATCGTCGTGAAGATTCAGGGCGGGCACGTGCCGACGTTGCTCGAGCTCGCCAACGACACGGCCGCGCAGATGCGCGGGCTGGCGTACCTGGCCAACGTCGACGTCGCGGTGGACATAGATCGGCCGGAGTACCAGGTGCACATCGACCGCACGCGGGCGGCGGACCTGGGCCTGTCGGTGCGCGACGCCGCGGCCGCGCTCCAGACGCTCGTCGGCGGCCGCGTCGCCACGCGCTACAAGGAAGCCGACGAGCACTACGACGTGCGCGTGATGGTCGCCGAGCCGGCGCTCGCCTGGCCCGCGGACGTCGGCGCGCTGCTGCTGGACGTGCGCGGCGGCGGACGCGTGCGCCTGCACGAGCTCGCCGAGGTACGCACGGCCCATGGGCCGGTGGAAATCACGCGCGAGAACCAGGTCAACCAGGTGCTTGTCACCGCCGACGCCGCGGGCGTCGCGCTGGGCCAGGCGCTGGCCGAGCTTCAGGAGGAACTGGGCCGGTTGAACCTGCCCCCGGGCTACCGCTTCGACTTCGGCGGACAGGCGGAGCAGATGCTCGAGATGCGGCGGACGATGGTGCTCATCGTCGGCTTCGCGCTGTTCTTCGCCTTCGTCGTGCTGGCGGTGCAGTTCAACCGTCTGGGTTTGCCGGCGCTGATTCTCGTGACGCTGCCGGTGTCGCTGGCGGGCATGGCGGCGGCGCTGTGGCTGACGGGCATGGCGCTGGGCGCGACCGTGTTCATCGGCGTGTTGGTGGTCGTGGCGGTGACCGTCAACGACGGCGTGCTGCTGCTGAACTTCGCCCAGGACATTCGCACGCAGCGCGGCCTGGATCGCGCCGCGGCGGTGATCGAGGCGGCGTGCGTCCGCCTGCGCCCACGCGTGATGACCAGCGTCTCGGTCATCGCCGGCCTGCTGCCGCTGGCGCTGAATGTCGGCGCCGGCGGCGACATGCTCCAACCCATGGCGGTGGCGGCGATCGGCGGCCTGCTCGCGGAGATCCTCGTCGCACTCGTGCTCATGCCAGCACTCTACGCGGCTGGGACACCACGCCATCGCGAAGCGGTCGCGACATCGCCGGCCGCGGAGTATGTGCAGCGGCCAGGATGACATCCGCGCCCCGTTGCTGGTGCTCCAGGGCGATCATGATGTGCGCGTGCCGCCGGAGGAGTCCGAGCAGATCGTCGCGACGGTTCGTCGCAACGGGGGCGTCGCCGACTACCTGACCATCGTCAGCCCGCATTCACCCGTCGGCCCGGCCCACCTGGTGCGCTACGACTGGCAAGGCGTGCAGGAACGCGGCGAACCCGACGGATACCGTGAGCGTTTCGGCAACCACCCCCTGTTCGTGCGCAACCTGGCGCGCTCGCTGCTGGAGCACGGCCCGGTCGAAGACGCCCAGCAGGTGCTGCGCCAGAACATCGAGCTGTCCAACGATCGCTGGGCGTACGAACGCCTGGCCGAGACGCACCTGGAGCAGGGTGACCAGGACGCCTGGCTGCGCGTGCTCGACGAGTACCTGGCCCATGGCGAGGAGTCGGCGCTGGACAAGCCCGCGGTTGCGCGCACCATCGCCTATCACCTCAACGTCCAGGGCCGCTTCGACAAGGCCGAGCCCTACGCCCGCCGCGCCGCGGGCAGTGGCGCGGCCTGGGGGATGCGCGTGCTCGCCGAGACGTACGAGGCCATGGGCCAGTACGCCCAGGCCGAGCGCCTGCTGCGACGCATGCACGAGCGCTACGGCGCCAGCCGGTACAGCTGGTATTGGTTCGTCCGGCGCACCGGCCACGGCGACGCCGAGCTTGCCAACCACGCTTCCGGCCGCAGCGTGTTCAAGCTACTCCAGGTCGGAGCGGTCATTGTTCCGGTCACGCCTGCCGGCCTCATGGGGTAACTCACTACCGCGTCGCTCCGCATCGTAGAGGCGGAACACTTGATCACGGTTGTCGCGGTGCGGCTCATCCGGGTTCGTCTCGCCGACCCCGTAGCCACCATCGTCCCTCAGGTTGGAGCCAACGCTGTACACGATCCTGCCGGTGTCGCTGGCCCGGTAGCGCATGGGCTGGCCATCCAGCGGGTCGATGGGCGGAGCGATGTCGAGGTCGGCAAGGCTCTCGGGCCACCGGCCATGCTCCCGGCGAAACGACTCAACATGCAGCGCGGCGATGGCGGTGTGCAGCCTCGCCTGTATCACTGCGAACGTGCGCACGGCGCCATCCACGCCCGCCGCCTCGCCCGAGCGGATACCGCCGGTTTCGTCTTGAAGCCGAGCCAGTGCCGGCCAATCCTCGCCCAGCGATCGCATCCGCTCCTGGGCGTCAAGCATCTCGTGGATCCCCCGGGCATGGATGCGCTTGGCCCAGCCGGGGCAGACGATCCCCCACGCCTGCAATGCGCGGATGGCCGACTCCTCCCACCACGGTGGTTCAATCGCGCCGCCAGCGAACAGGTGGGCGAACAGACGCTGGACCTGGCGCCTGCCCATCCAACCATACATCAACACGCGCAGAGGATCCTCGCCATGCTCCAGCCGTGAGGCGATCTCCGACTCCACCGCCATGAGGCCGCGTGAGTACCACGCGTCAGCGCGCGCCCCCAGGGCCTGACCCAACCGCCTCAATGTCGCCGCATCCGGCTCCAGCCGGCTGAGCAGACGCTCGACGTCATCGATCGCAAGGGCGTCGATGCTGACCTGCACCAACGCCATCGTCAGGCCCGGCTCATCATCGAACGATGCATTCAACGCCAACGTGTGCTCGATCCAGTCGGCGGCGGCGACAGCATCGCCTTGTGCCTCGGCATGCAGCCCCAGGGCCGACAGCCGTCGCGCAGCCGTCCTCATGCGCCTGAACATCACCATGTCGTGCGACGCGTCGGAGTGGGCTCCAATGCCGTAGTCGAAGCGGTCGTGTGCCCGGGCCGCCTCAAGCAGCGCCGCGAAGTGACCTTGCTCCTCGGCGTAACGGTCCAGCAGGTTCCGCAACTCCGGCTCGATGGTTGCCATCGGGGCGGGCGCGTCGCCGACGCCCACACCGGGAAGAGCGTGGAACGCCTCGTTTCTCGGTGCCGGCCAGGCGAGGGCAGCTTCGTAGTAGCCGGCCGCGTTTCCCCACTCCCCTGGCCGATCCGTCCGCTGCTCGCGCCACTCATGCACGCTCGCGGGAATACCGCGCTGCGCCGCCGCATCGACGGCCGCTCGCCACGTCTGATCCCCGCGGTGGTTGGTCCAGACGACGTAGGCAACTGCCAGCACAAGGGCCAGCAGGGCACCGCGCTTGACCCAGCGCCAGGCGCTCCGACCGCTGCGGGCCAGCCGCGAGCCTTCGGGGCCGGGGCGTTGGTTCGCTTGCGCTTCGGTCATGACCACCCTTTCGATGGCTCAACGATCGCGGGGGCCCCATGCATCTTGCTGTCGCCGTCGACTGACATCTCGACGTTCTTCATGATGGGCTTTTCTGGCATGATGGTGAAGGGGCGGACAGGGGCTCGTACCCAGTATACCACCCGTGTTGTGCTTTCCCGTCCAGTCGCGGCCTGTCTCCACCACGCCACCGACGCTTATACTGCACCTCACCCTTTCCCGCAGGACACGCCCATGCCCGACCTCGCTTAGACGCTGAAACAGGAAATCCGCCGCCTCGCCCGCTCGCAGGTCAAGGCCGAGACCGCCAAGCTGCGCGAGGACAGTGCTCGCTACCGCCGCGACATCGCCGAGCTCAAGCGGCAGGTGGCGGAGCTGACGCGGCAGGTGGCGTTCCTGCGTCGCCAGGAGCAGAAGCGTGTCGCCGCCCAGCCGCCGGTCGAGGCGGCCGAGCAGGTGCGGTTCTCACCGAAGTGGCTCAAGGCCCACAGGCAGAAGCTGGGCCTGTCGCAGGAGGACTACGGCAAGCTGGCCGGCGTCAGCGGACTGACGATCTACAACTGGGAGAACGGCAAGACCAAGCCGCGCCAGCAGCAACTCGCCGGCTGGGCGGCGATACGGGGCCCGGGCAAGCGCGAGGCGCTCAAGCGGCTGGAGCTGATGGGGCGGTGACCCGCTACGCCTCGTCGTTCTGATCGAACCGCTCATCCTCGCTACGGTAAATGCCGGCGGTCAGCCGCGGCAGTTCGGCGACCTCCAGCGGCGGCTCGAACGTCGCCGCCAACTGCACATTGGCGTGCACCTCCTCCGGCCAGCGCATGCCGACGTTGGCGACATGCACGCGGCGATCCGCGAGCACGAACTTCAGCGCAACTTCGTTCACGTCATGGGCCTGTTGCCAGCCGGGCGCCAGATGGGCGGCGATGCGCTGAAGGATGCCCGAAGTCAGTGGCCGCATCACCGCCACGCCCATCCCGGCCGAGTGCGCCTCGTCCAGGGCGTGCAGGGCCGCGGCCTGGTAGATGAGGTTGTAGCGCAACTGCACGACGTCGAAGCGGCCTGTGGCGATCAAGGGCCGGGCGGTCCACGGCTCCTCGGCGGTGAAGCCGATAAAACGCACCTTGCCCGCATCGCGCAGCCGCTCAAGCGCATCGAGCAGGCCGTGCTCGACGATGTGCTCGACGTCGCGGGATTCGTACATCCCGCCGTGGAACTGGATCACGTCCAGGTGGTCGGTGCTGAGGCGCTCCAGCGAGGTCTCGACGCTCTGGACGACGGCGTCCGGCTCGATGCGGTAGCCCACCTTGCTCGCCAGCACCACATCGTCGCGCCGCTGGCGCAGCGCCTCGCCCAGCACGCTCTCGCTGTGGCCCTGGCCGTAGCCAGGCGCGGTGTCGATGTAGTTGATGCCGGCATCGAGGGCGGCGTCAATGGTGCGGATCGCGGTCCGCCGACCGTCGTCGGTGTAAGGGTCCCAGCCGCGGGCGCGGTTCACGGCGCCGAAGGGAAACCCGCCCAGCCCCAGCCGGCTGACCCGCAGCCCCGTCCGTCCCAGCGTCAGCTCTGGTACCATTGCAAACTCCTTGAGCGCAGGAGTGATCGGATGATCGAGCGCTGGGCCATCATCACCATCGGCAACCTCTCCCGCAACCGCTACTGGGGCGAGAGCGACGACCGCGCCTACCGCCCGGCCATGTGCACGTGCACGCTCATCACCGTCGACGGCCGCCGCGTGCTCGTCGACCCGTCATTGAAGGACGCGGGGCAGATGGCCTTCGAGCTGGAGCGGCGCACCGGCGTCAAGTTGGACGATGTCGACACCGTCTTTCTCTCTCACGCCCACGGGGACCATCACTTCGGCCTGGCGCACTTTCCACGGGCCCACTGGCTGGCCGCGCCCGACGTCGCCGACGAGTTCAACCGCGGCGGCCAGTATGACAAGCCGGTCGATGCGGTCGAAGGCACGATCGCCGGCGAGCTCGAGCTGCTGCACACGCCCGGGCACACGCTGAACCATCACAGCCTGCGCTTTGACTGCCAGGGCCGCAGCGTGGTCGTGGCGGCGGATGCGGCGATGACGCGGGACTTCTGGCGCGACCGCCGGGGCTACTTCAACTCCGCCGATTTCGAGCTCGCCGCCCGCAGCATCGACCGCCTCGCCGCCATCGCCGACGTCGTGATCCCCGGCCACGACAACTGGTTCCTCAACGACGGGCGCTGAGCCTTCGTCACTCAACCACGATCAGCTCGTGCGCCGCAACCGACGGCACGTGCACGCGGACTCGGCCCTCTTCCAGCGCAACGGCCTGCTCGACCTGAGCCACGCGCAGCAGCGCCCGCGTGGGCGCGCGGCGGTCGGCGTCCCACGCCAGCGACACCTCCAACGGCCCCACCGGCACGGCCTGCTCGACGAACGACGGCCAGGCCCGCGCGTGCGTCAGGTTCACCACGTGCAGAATCAGGCGATCACCCTGGCGATACAGGTGACAATCGACATACCCCGGCCCGTCCACGCTCAGCGCCATGCGGTCGCGAGCCGTCCACCTCACGAGGTTGGCGAGCAGGTCGCCGTGATCGGGCAACTGGTATCGGCCGTAGCAGCGATCGAGGTCCGCGGGCAGGTACGCGACGCGGCCGGGTGCGCTGCCATACTCGTGCAGGATCAAAGCCGGCGTGTCGGTGCGCGGCGTGTCGGTCCAGCAGAACTCGGGTGGGTAGATCGGGAACGGTGGCACGTACGTCGCCAGCACCTGCGTCGTTGCGTCGGCGCGCACGCGCTGGAGCTCGCCACCGAATGGCAGCAGATCCGTCTCGTCAAAGCCGGCGAGCACGCGATGGCGATCAGGCTGCTGGGCGGGCCGCTCCAATGGCGAGCCCTGGTTGAGCTCCGGCGTCAGGCGCAGGTAGCTGTGCGTCGCGTAGACCTCCCAGCTCGCGTTGTGTGGATCAACAGCCTCGCCCGGCTCGTCGGCAACATGCACGCCCAGGACGTCGGCCAGCGCAAAGTCATCGTGCCGATCGCCCCACGCGTCCAACAGGCTGCTGCGGCCCGTCGCCAGCAGCCCGCCGCCGCGCTCAACGAACCGTCGCACACTCGCGATCTGCTCGTCTGTCATCACCGCGAGCTCGGGCAGGATGAGCGTGGCCATCTCGTCGCCTTGCTCGTCAACGGCATCGGCATGCACGGGCAGGTAGGGGATGCGGGCCCGCGTCAGCGCCTGCGTGATCCCGCGAAACGGCAGGCCCACGCGATGCTCGGCGTCGTCGCGGCCGTAAAAGTCGATGTTCTCATGCGACCAGAGCACGCCCACGCTGGCGACGGCCTCGCGATCATAGAGATACGTCTCGTTGGCCTCGTGCCAGCGCATCAGCGGCTCGGCGGTGCGGTACTGCCGGCGATCCTCGTGACGGGCCGTGATGTGGTGCCACCAGGGTGAGATGCCGCCGGCGAAGCCCTCGATCATCCAGGTGCGTGCCTCGCCGGCGGGGTTGCTGGCGATGCGGAACGGCCGCTCGCCGCGCACGTACATCGCCATGCTCTCGGGCACCTGCCCCGCCTGGCCCATGACGCCGTGCAGCAGCTTGCCGTTGAGCCCGTTCTGCTCGAAGCCGTTGAGCCGGTCGCGAGACTGGTGGTCGCACATGATGATCCGGGAGCGCCGGCCGATGGCCGCCAGGTCGCGCAGCGCCCGGCTCTGGCCGATCGGGTTGCCGTTGAGCATGCCCAGCCACAGGCAATGCTCGCCGCCGGCGCTCTGCGTCGTGGCGTTGTTCAGGTCCCACAGCTCCAGCCGACAGCCGTAGCTCCAGCGGACCCACTGGCGGTAGCGGCCGTCATCCCAATCCGCCGCCTCGGGCAGCTCGGCCCCGACGTCCTGGCGGAACTTCTCCCGGCAATGGTCGCAATAGCAGATGCGGTCGCGCGGCAGGCCGCTCCAACTGTTGTCGGTAAAGCCCTCGGGCTGATGGCGCTCGATGATCTCACGCAACACCTTGGGCAAGAACTGGCGGTAGTACGGCCCGTTGATGCAGGTGATGTACCTGCCCTGGGCCTGGTAGGGCTCGCCCACCGCGTCGCAGGCGAACCAGTCCGGGTGCTGCCAGTAGACATGCGCCTCGGCGCGGTTCGAGTCCATGCGCGCCAGCACCGCCAGGCCCTCGTCGCGAGCCGCGGCCACGATTTCGCCGAACAGGTCGCGCTCGCCCAGGTGGTGAGCGCGGTATTGCAGCTCGAAGCGGCTGGGGTAGTAGGCGACGATGCCGCCGGCGTTGACGATCACACCCTGGACGCGGGTTCGTCGCCAGTGCGCGCGCCAGAACGCGGCGTTGTAGTCCAGCGGATCGCGCTCGCTGAGGTTGGTCTGGCCCCAGCGTCGAACGCGTTGATACCAAGGCAGGTGTTCGCTCATCGTCGTCCCTCATGATCGAAGCGCCGCCACCGGCCGCGCAGCCGAGAGCTTAACAGCGATCGTGCTGGAACATCTGCGCGACCGGGACAATCCCGTGAGCCAGCCTGGCTTCATCACCACGGCCGGGCGATCCTCGGCGACCCGGCCGGCGAGCTGCGCAATGGCAGGCCATCATGCGTTGGCCGAACGAAACCTGCCCACCGGCATGCGGGCGCAACACCCGCACGAAGCCGCCCTTCCGTCGATGAAGCAGCATCGTCTCAGGGCGAGGCAAGCGCTCTGCCGCGTGGCTCGACGTCGCGGAAGGTGGGCTGGCCGGCGTTGAGTATGATCGGGCATGAAGGGAGCATGCCCATGCGCATTGAGACGACGCCG
>SLDI01000759.1:0-10183 GCA_007125385.1 Phycisphaeraceae bacterium
ACTTGAGCCCCGGCCGCGTCCGGGACTGGCTGCTGGAGCTGCAGAGCCCGCGGGTGATGTACCTGATGCCGCCGCACTAGCCCCGGCCGGTTTTGTGGCCGGGCCCCGGTTGCGTTAAACTGGGTCGGCCCGAGCATTTCACCGGCTCTGGATGGCGGTTGGCCCGGGCCCCGGGCCCTTGAGAAAGGACGTGTCACATGAGCGTACGCGAATGGGTCAACAACAACTCGGCCGCCGCCACAGCCGCCGCCGTGGTGCTGCTTTGCGTGGCGCTGGGCGTGATCGTCTGGAACAACGCCAGCGGTCAGCGCGGGATGGTCGGCGACGCCTACTTCTACGACCTGGCCAGCGATGAGCTGTTCCTGCATGACCTGGAGAATTACCCGCCGGTCGTCGGGCCCTCGGGCGAACGCGAGGGCGTGCGCGCCTACGTCTTCGCCTGCGGCGAATGCCCCCGGGCGCGGGACATCCGCGGCCTGAGCGCGGAGGAACTCGAGCAGCAGACCGACGCGTTCATCGCCTACTTCGAGCGCTGGCCGGAGCGCGCCCGCGCCGTGCTCGCCGGCGAGGTTGAGCCCGACGACGAGTACGAGCTCATGCGCGTTCAGCACGAGGGCACCGAGATCCGCGCCGTCGATGGCGACCGCTGGGTGCCGATGGAAAGCGGCCCGGGCGCCGATATCACCGCCCGCGCCGCCGAGCGCTGCGGCCCCAACGTCCAGCGCCAATTCTGCCGGCCCTGACGCCGCGGCCCGCCCGCACGTGGGGCGGGCCTGGCCGACCGGGCTTCGCCACCGGGGTCCGAGCATGGACGCCATCGAGCTGGCGATCACCCTGGCGGTGGGCATCGGCCTCGCCGCCGCCGCGGGCTTCCGCGTCTTCGTGCCCCTGCTCGCGCTGGGCCTGGCCGCCCGCGCCGAGTACCTCCCCCTGGCCGAGAACCTGCAATGGCTGGCCTCGACGCCGGCGCTGCTCGCTCTGGCCACGGCCACCGTGCTGGAGCTGGGCGGCTATTACGTGCCCTGGCTCGACAACGCCCTGGACAGCCTCGCCACGCCCGCCGCCATCATCGCCGGCACCGTCCTTACCGCCTCCGTGCTCACCGACGTCGACCCGCTGCTGCGCTGGGCCCTGGGCCTGATCGCCGGCGGGGGCAGCGCGGCGACGGTGCAGTTGACCACGGTCGCGACCCGGGCCGCGTCCACACTCACCACCGCCGGCGTGGCCAACCCGGCCGTGTCGACCGCCGAGGCCGGGGCCTCCGCCGTCATGTCCACGCTGGCGATCTTCATCCCCGTGCTGGCGATCCTGCTGCTCGTGGCGCTGCTGGTGCTGATGTGGCGCGTGGCGCGGCGCGGCCGGCGACGCCGCGCGCTTCGCCGCGGCTGGGGGGACCACTCAACGCCGTGAACTTTGCGGCCGGAACTCGGCCGTAGGGTGGGTAGAGCGCAGCGAAACCCACCACGAACGTCGTGGATCCACGGCAAGACTGGTGGGTTTCGCTTCGCTCTACCCACCCTACAACCAGAGTTCACGGCGTTGCGTGGCACCCCAGGCCCAACCGCTTGAAGCCGCATCACAACCCCACGCGCGAGTCGTGCTCGGCCCGGCCTCGCACACCCGGGCGGGCGCGGAACAGCCCGCCGGCATGTTCGCCGCGCCGGGCCTTGTCCGCCCCGCCGGCGCTGGTGATGTAGAGCTCGTCCAGCGCGTCGCCGGCGAAGATGAGGCTGGTGATCTGCTCGGCGGGCAAGTCGAGGCGGCCGATGTGCTCGCCTTGGGGGCTGTAGCGGTCGATCCCGTGGCCGCCGAACTTGGCCGACCAGATGCACCCCTCGGCGTCGACGGCCATGCCGTCGGGGCCGCCGGCTTCATTGTCGGTCCTGACGGCGGCCCGCTGGTTGGTGATCGCGCCGCTGGCTTCGTCGTAGACGAAGATCCAGATGGTCTTGGCGCGCGTGTCGGTGAAGTACATCTGCTGGCCGTCGAGCGTGAACCCCATGCCGTTGGCGCAGCCGATGTCCTCCAGCAGCAGGTGGTGGCTGCCGTCGGTGTCGATGCGATACAGCCGCCCCAGTCGCTCCTTCGTGGGCATGGTGCCGGCGAAGACGCGGCCCTTGGGGTCGGCCATGACGTCGTTGAAGCGGGTGGTGACTTCGTCGGAGATCTCGTCGATGACGGTGCGCTGCTCCCGGCCGTCGGCCCAGACGACGACGTTGCAGCGCTCACGGAACAGCAGCAGCGAACCGTCGGCCTGGAAGGTGAAGCCGCCGACCTGCGGGCCCTCGTAGCACTGTTGGTGCTCGCCGGTGGCCGGGTCGTACCAGAACAGCCGGCCGGTGGGGATGTCGGTCCAGTAGAGGCGCTTCTGCGTGCGATGCCAGAGCGGGTTCTCGCCGCAGTGGCAGGCGTAGTCGGCGATGAGTTCGACGCTGGTGTCGATGGGCATGGCGGGGGCTCCTGTTGCTCGGCGGTGCGGTGAGTGTAACGGCGCGGCGTCCGCGTTACTGACTTCCGGCCGGATGAAGCGCGTTGCCGGCCTTGATGCAGGGTGGGTAGAGCGAAGCGAAACCCACCACGAGGTGGTAAAAATCACCGATGTTCGTGGTGGGTTTCGCTGCGCTCTACCCACCCTACCTCCGGACGCGGCGCGCTTTCGCCTTCCGGTGAGCAGGTAGCCGCCGCCCGGGCGGCGGCGGCTAACGGGCAGGCGTCAGCCGGGCACGCAAGGCAGCAGGGCGCACCCTCCCCCTGCCCCTCCCGGCGGGAGGCGGGGTTATGGCGGTGCCCATGCCGCAAGGCGGGCGGCGATGCGCCGTTATCATGTCCGCCGCTGGGCCCGGAGCGAGCCGATGCATAAGGTCAGGGCATGACGACAGAGCAGGAATCGACATCACCGCTGGCGTCGATGGTCGACGACGGGCTGGACGACGACGCGCCGGGCCTGGCGGGGGGCGGAGGCGATCAGCCGCTGCGCCAGGACGTGCGCATGCTCGGGTTCGAGCTGGGCGAGGTGCTCAAGCGTCACGGCTCGATGCAGCTTTACCAGCTCGTGGAGGAGGTGCGCCGGCTGTCCAAGCGCCGCCGCGCCGGCGACGCCCAGGCCGACGAGAAGCTGCGGGCGACGATCCGCTCCCTGGAGCTCGAGCCGCTGCGCGACGTCATCCGGGCGCTCATCTGCTTTTTCGATCTGGCCAACCTGGCCGAGGACCGCCACCGCATCCGCGTGCTGCGCCAGCGCGAGCGCGAGCTGGACCCGGCCCCGCAGCCCGAGTCCATCGCCGCGGCGATGGCGTCGCTTGCCCGGCGCGGCTTCACCGCCGAGCAGACCCAGAGCCTGCTCGATCAGCTCGACATCGAGCTCGTGCTCACCGCCCACCCCACCGAGGCCAAGCGCTCCACCGTGCGCAACACGCTCAGCCGGCTGCGGCAGGACCTGATCGAGCTGGAGCGCCCGGACCTGCTGCCGCGCGAGCGCGAGCGGCTGGTGGCGCGCATGCAGGCGGACCTGGCGTGCCTGTGGGAGACCGAGCCCTTGCACCCGCGTCGGCCGACCGTGCTCGAGGAGGTCCGCCGCAGCCTGTATGCCGTCGACTCGCTCTGGCAGATCACGCCCTGGCTCTACCGCGCGATGCGCACCGGCCTGGCGCAGCACTGGCCGGGATACGCCTTCCGCCTGCCGACGTTCCTGCGCTTCGGCTCGTGGATCGGCGGGGATCGCGACGGCAACCCCAACGTCACCTGCGACGTTTCGCGCCGCACGCTGACGCTGCTGCGGCGCACGGCCTTGAACAGGCACCTGGCCGCGTGCCAGCGCATCGCCTCGATGCTGAGCATCTCCGAGCACTACCACGCCGCCAGCGACGAGCTGCACGCGGCCCTGGCCGAGGCCCGCCGGCGCTGGAGCCCGCCCGAGCGCGTGATCGAGCAGCTCAACCCCAACGAGCCTTACCGCCACTGGCTGGCGGTGATCGCCTACCGCCTGCGCCGCGCGGCCGAGGCCGAGCCCGATGGCGCGGTGCCCGAGGGCGGCTACACCGATGCCGCCGAGTTCGAGCAGGATCTGGCGATCATCGAGCGCAGCCTGCGGGCGGCCGGGCATGAGCTGCTGGCCGACGGCGAGCTGCGCGACTGGCAGGACCGGGCCGCGGCCTTCGGGCTGCACATGGCGCGGCTGGACATCCGCGAGGACGCGCGTCGCCTGCAAAGCGTCGTGGCGGAGCTGGGGCCGCACTTCGGCCTGCCAAGAGACTTCGCCCAGCTCGACGAGGCGGACAAGCAGCGCCTGCTCGGCGAACCGGTCGACCCCGAGCGCGCCCGGCAGTTCGACCCGGCCGGCGTCGGCGACGAGGCCCGCGAGACCTTCGAGCTCTTCGTGCTCCTGGGCCGCGCGCTCGAGTCGTTCGGCCCGCGCTGCCTGGGCATGCTCATCGCCTCCATGACGCACCAGCCCAGCGACGTGCTGACCATGCTCTGGCTGGGCCACGCCGCCGCCGCCTGGGCTGGCCACGACGCGCCGCGCCTGCCCATCGTCCCGCTTTTCGAGACCATCGACGACCTGGCGCACGCCCCCGAGACGCTCGACGCCCTGCTGGCCTGCCCCCCCTACCGCGAGCATCTGGCCGCGACGGGCGAGCACCAGGTATGCATGATCGGCTACTCCGACTCGACCAAGGACGGCGGCTACCTCGCGGCCAACTGGCACCTGTACGAGGCCCAGCGCCGCCTGACCCAGACCGCCCACGCCCACGGCATTCGCGTCAGCTTCTTCCACGGCCGCGGCGGCGCGCTGGGCCGGGGCGGCGGCCCGGCGGCGCGGGGCATCCTCTCCCTCCCCGCCGACTCGGTCCAAGGCCACATCCGCATCACCGAGCAGGGCGAGGTGCTTGCCGAGCGCTATGACAACCCCTACATCGCCCATCGCCACCTGGAGCAGGTGACCTGGGCGACGATGCTGGTCAGCGCCGCCCCGGGCGAAGCCGCCCCCGCCAACTGGACCCAGGCCGTCGCGGCCGCCGCGGCCGAGGCGCGCCACGCCTATCGTCAGCTCGTGGACGACCCGGCCTTCCTGGACTACTTCCAGCACGCCAGCCCGATCGAGATCATCGAGTCCCTGCCCATCGGGTCGCGCCCGAGCCGACGGCAGTCCAGGCGCACGCTCGAAGACCTGCGCGCGATCCCCTACACCTTCGCCTGGACGCAGAACCGGCACGTGCTCACGGCGTTCTACGGCCTGGGCACGGGGCTGACGATGCTCGCCGAGCAGGCCGACGGCTGGGCGACGCTGGCCCGGATGTACCGCGACTGGCCGTTCTTCAAGGCCGTGATCGACAACGCCGAGCTGGCCCTGGCCAAGTGCGACACCGAGATCGTGCGCCACTACGCCGAGCTGCTGCCGGGCGAGGCCGGCCGGCGCATCGCGGAAATGATCTGCGACGAGTACGAGCGCACGAAGCAGGCGGTGCTGCGCATCACCGATCGCACGGAGCTGCTGGCGGACATGCCCTGGCTGCACCGCTCCGTGGCGGTGCGCAACCCGTATGTGGACCAGCTCAACTTCATCCAGATCGAGCTGCTGAGGCGGCTGCACGCGGCGACGGACGACGCGCAGGTCGAGGCGCTGCGCACGCCGCTGCGCATGAGCGTCCAGGGCGTGGCGGCGGGGCTGCGCACGACCGGGTGACTTGGTCGGCGCGGCACGGCTGTAGGGTGGGTAGAGCGAAGCGATGGCCGCGGCACCGGCGAACGCCGGTAAATCCACCAGGGTCGTCGGCTACGAACGTGTGTGTGAAGGCGTGTTGGGGGCGGTGCCACGGCTTGTCCCGAAGGGCAAGCCGTGCGTTTGCCGACGATCGCACGGCTTGCCGCTTTGCGGTCAAGCCGTGGGACCCTGAGCGACGCCAACCCGTGGTGAAGCCGACCATTCAAAGGTCCATAAGCTCGTGGGTTTCCCTTCGTGCCGTCCACGCTGCATGGTTTTGACATCGCCGGTGCGGGGCCTATCCTCGCATGGGGCAGTCGATGCAGGGAGAAGGTTGTTCGTGTCCAGGCAAGGCCGTGCGGCCGGTAATCTATCCGACCGATTTGGCGACGAGGCGGCGGTGGCCGAGCCCGGGGCGCGGGCGCCCGCGCTGACCCGGCCGCGGATCTACTACGGCTGGATCATGCTGCCCGTGGCGACGGTGGCGCTGATCTGCACCAGCCCGGCGCAGACGTTCGGCGTGTCGGTGTTCAACCCCTACATCCGCGAGTCGCTGGGCCTCAGCGCCACGCAGATCTCGGCGGCCTACGGGCTGGGCACCTTCCTCGCCTCGCTGCCCATGGGCTTCATCGGCGCGATCATGGACCGCTACGGCCTGCGCATCACCTTGACGGTGGTGGCCACGCTCTTCGGCGCGGTCTGCGTGCTCGTGTCGCAGGTCACGGGGATGGCGACGCTGTTCCTGGCGTTCCTGCTGCTGCGCATGCTCGGGCAGGGGGCGATGGGGCTGCTCTCGGGCAACACGCTGCCTTTCTGGTTCGAGAAGCGCCTCGGCACGGTCGAGGGCCTGCGCCACATGGGCATGGCCGGGGCGATCGCCGTCGTGCCGGCGATCTGCCTGGGGCTGATTCACGCCGTGGGCTGGCGCTGGACCTACGTCATCCTGGGCCTGGCGGTGTGGGCGATCATGCTGCCGCTGATGGCTTTGGTCTTTCGCAACCGGCCCGAGGAGCTCGGCCAGCGCAAGGACGGCGAGTGGATCGACGGCGACACGCGCGAGGCCGACCGCGCCGCCGCCGCGGCGGACGCGGCCAACAGCTTCACCCTGCGCCAGGCCCTGCGCACCCCGGCGCTGTGGCTGGTGGGCGCGGGCATGGGCTTCTGGTCGATGGCGGGCACCGGCGTGATGTTCCACGTCGTGCCCATGATGACCTCGCGCGGGCTGAGCGAGGCGGAGGCGGCGTCGCTGTTCGGGGCCTTCGCCGTGAGCCTGGCGCTGACCTACCTCGTCGGCGGGATGCTGGCGGACCGGCTGCGGCTGAACATGCTGCTGTCGATCGCCACGGGCCTGCTGGTGGCGGCGATGGCCCTGGTCTGGGCAGCGGGAAGCCCGGCGGCGGTGCTGGTCGCCGGCGTGGCGATGGGCCTCAGCCAGGGGCTGCTCGTGGCGACGCAGGGGCCGATGCTGCCGCGGTACTACGGCCGGGCGCACCTGGGCAAGATCCGCGGGTCGATGGCGACGGTCATGGTCGCGGCGTCGAGCGTCGGGCCCATCCTCGTCGGTGGGTGCTACGACTGGCTGGGCGGCTACGGGCCGGTGATGGCGGCGTTTACGCTTGGACCCCTGCCGCTGGTGGGCCTGTCGCTGCTGGCAAAGCCCCCGCGACGCGGTATCACCGCGTAGATTTATTGTGAAAATTTGCCCTTGACGCCGCGGCCACGTTGACCATACTTGAGCCTGTCGGGTTTTCCGCCTTCGGCTTCGGCCGCGGGCTTGTGTCCATTCGGTCTTGTGTCGTCTCTTTCGTGTGGTTCTGCGCAACAGCCCGCCGCGGCGGGCTCGAGCCATGTCAAGCGGCAGGGAAAAGCATGTCCGTCTCAAGCGCTGGTTTCCGCGTGCGCGCCGCCGGTGCGGCGGCGACGATGGCCCTGGCGATGCTGGTCACGGCGGTGCCGGCCCGGGCTGACGGTCCGTGGTTCGTCAATGCCACGAAGCAGGCCGGGCTGCGGCACACCCACATGGCCGTGTCGCCGCCGGTCATCCTCCCCCCGGAGACCGGCGGCGCGGCCGTCGGCGACGTCACAGGCAACGGGCACCCGGATCTCTACTTCACCATCCTCGATGGCCCGGACATCCTCTACGCCAACCAGGGCGACGGCACCTTCCTCGACGTCAGCGAGCAGGTCATGGGCTCGGACAGGCCCGGCCACGGCAGCAACGGGGCGCTGCTCGCGGACCTGAACAACAACGGCCACCTGGACCTGTTCGTCAACGGCGGGCTGCGCACCTCCCATTACCTGCTGATCAACACCGGCCAGGGCACGCTCGTCGACCGCACCGCCGAATACAACATCGGCCCCAGCGGGGACGCCGGGCACCTCGGCCAGGGGGCGACGGCCGGCGACTACACCGGCAACGGCTACCTGGACCTCTACGTGCCCGACTGGAGCTCGCGTCGGCCTCGCGACCCGCCGCGTAACCGCCTGCTCCGAAACGACGGCGGACACTTCACCGACGTCACCGAGCTCGCCGGCCTCGACGGCATGGAGAACCAGCACGGGTTCGCCGGCCGCTTCGCCGACCTGAACCGCAACGGCCGACTCGACCTCGTCGTGGCCAACGACTTCGGCACCAGCGCGCTCTACTGGAACCAGGGCGACGGCACCTTCATCGAAGCCGCCGACGACGCCGGCTACGGCACCGGCACCAACGACATGGGCCTCGCCGTCGCCGACTACAACAACAACGGCTGGCTCGACATCTTCACCACCAGCATCGGCAACCAGGGCCAGGACCCGCTGCCCGCCGCAGGCAACCGGCTCTACCGCAACGAGATGGGCCACGACCTGCCCGGGCTCTACCTCACCGACCGCACCGACGACGCCGGCGTCCGCTGGGGCAACTGGGGATGGGGCGCCTCGTTCATCGACTACAACAACAACGGCCTGCGCGACCTGGTCATGGTCAACGGCTACCCGGTCCCGAGCTACCGCGACACCCCCATGCGCTTCTGGGAGAACCAGGGCGACGGCACCTTCATCGAAAAAAGTGCCGAGCTGGGCCTGACCGACGACGGCGATGGCCGCGGCGTCATCGTCGCCGACTTCAACAACGACGGCTGGCTCGACATCCTCGTCATCAACCACGGCGCACGCCCCGTGCTCTACCAGAACCGCGGCGGCGACAACCACTGGCTGCGCATCGACACCGTCGGCACGCTCTCCAATCGCCAGGGCATCGGCGCCTGGATCACCGTCGTCCCCGACCTGGACGACGCCGACCTCTTCTACGTCCACGAGGTGAACCTGGGCTCGAACTACGCCGGCCACAATGAGACGACGGCCCACTTCGGCCTGGGCCTGCTCGACGGCGCAGTCGACTACGTGCACATCCGCTGGCCCAGCGGCGTCGAACAGGAGCTTTTCAACGTCAGCCCCAACCAGGTGCTGACCGTCACCGAGATCCCCGAGCCCGGCAGCGCGGCGATGGTCGCGGCCCTGGCGTCGCTGCTGGCGAGGCGTCGCGTCCGGCGACGGAGGTGGACCAATGTCCAGGCGTAGTGCCCGTTGCGTGAGCCAAACGATGGCCCTGGCGCTGATCCTGGCGCCGGTGTCGGCGGCTCGGGCGTCGTTTGTCGACGTCACGCAACAGGCGGGGCTGACGCACAGCCATGTCGTGAGCGTGCCTGTGGGCGAGCTTGCCCCGTTCGAGACCGGCGCGGCGGCGGTGGGCGACTACAACGGCAATGGGCTGCTGGACCTGTACTTCACCCGCTTCGGCGGGCCGGACATCCTCTACGCCAACCAGGGCGACGGCACGTTCGTGGACGTGACGCAGCAGGCGTTCGGCTCGCAGGTGCCTCAGGACTCGACCAACGGGGCGCTGTTCGCCGACCTGAACAACAACGGGCAACTGGAGCTGTTCGTCAACGCCGGCGTCGGCGAGCGCCACCGGCTCTTCTTCAACGACGGCACCGGCCGGTTCACGGAGCGCGGCCGCGAGCACGGGCTCGATGAGCTGGACCTGAGCATCGACCGGCTCGGCCAGGGGGCGACCGCGGGCGACTACACGGGCAACGGCTACCTCGACCTCTACGTGCCGGATTGGGGCCAGAGCCACAGCGCCGACCCGCCGCGCAACCGCCTGCTGCGTAACCTTGGAGCCGAGGCGCCGGCCCACTTCCAGGACGTGACCGAGCAGGCCGGCCTGGACACTTCAAGCAACCGCTGGGGGTTCTCCGGGCGCTTCGCGGACCTGAACCGCAACGGGCACGTGGACCTGGTGACGACCAACGACTTCGGCCACAGCCAGCTCTTCTGGAACCGGGGCGACGGCACCTTCATCGAAGGCACGTCGGTCGCCGGCTACGGCACCGGCACCAACGACATGGGCCTGGCCGTCGCCGACTACAACAACAACGGCTGGCTCGACATCTTCACCACCAGCATCGGCAACCAGGGCCAGGACCCGCTGCCCGCCGC
>SLDI01000326.1:0-2624 GCA_007125385.1 Phycisphaeraceae bacterium
AGCCGACGATGCGCACCGCCTGGCCGTCGGACATGTCGATGGGGTTGGTGGCGAGGATGATCTCGCCCGCCTCCAGGCCCTGCGTCACCTCCGCCCACTGGCCGCGCGTCGCGCCGCGCCCGATGACCCGCCGGCTTAGCCGACCGTCATCGATGACATACACGTAATGCTCGTCGCCGTCCTCGCCGATCGCCGAGGCGGGCACGGCGATGAC
The DNA here is from genome assembly GCA_007125385.1 of Phycisphaeraceae bacterium. GTDB lineage: Bacteria > Planctomycetota > Phycisphaerae > Phycisphaerales > Phycisphaeraceae > SKPT01. The sequence goes on from SLDI01000326.1 coordinate 215, forward strand.
GTCCTCGCGCTGGTCGATCGCCAGGCGCACGCGCGCCAGGTAGCCCGGCCGGACGCCACGCTCCGTCGCCTGCTCGGGCAGCGCCACCTCCACGGTGATCAATCGGCTGCCGGCGTCCGCCTGCGGAAAGATCCGCCGCACGGTGCCCTCGAGATCGACGTCGGGCATGGCGTCGAGGCGGATCGGCACCGCCTGCCCGCGCTCCAGGTGCACCACGTCCAGCTCGCTGACGCCCAGGCGAACGACCAGCTCATCCAGCGACGCCAGCTCGAAAAGGGCGTCATGCGTTTCGACGGCTTCGCCGGGCTCGAAGTACCGCGCGGTGACGACGGCATCGCGCGGGGCGACGATCTGCCCGAACGCCACGCGCGTCTCCCACAGCCGGCGCTGGCTCTGCGCCACGCGCAGCGCGGTGCGCTGCCGCTCATAGTCCGACGCGCTGATGAGCTGCTGCGCCCGCAGCTCCGCGGCCCGGGCGTACTCCTGCCGGGCCTGCTCCTCCTGCGCCTGGGCCTGGGCGAGCTCGGCGTTCGCCTCGGCCATGTCCAGCTCGGCCAGCACGTCGCCGGCCCGGACCGCGTCGCCCTCCTCCACATGCACCGCCTCAAGCGTGCCGGCCGTGCGACTGGCCAGTCGCACGCGCACCCGCGGCTGCACCGTCGCCGACGTGGCAAGCTCCCGTGAAAGGTCCCGCCGCACGAGCTCGATCGCCGCCACCGGCGCCCCGGCACGCTCCGCGGCGTCGCCCCCGCCATCGGCCGCATCAGACCGGCCGCACGCCCCCAAACCCGCAAGCATCGCCGCCGCGGCGACGACCGCGACGCCCATCGTCACCCCGTGGCGAAAGAGGCGACGGCGGCCGGACAAAAACGCTCCGGAAAACAACATCGGTCCATTGTACCCGCTCCCAAACCACCCGTGCCAGCATGCGCGACCACCCGCAGACTCCCGCTCCCGATCCGGTGAGCCGGCGTTCAACACGGCCAACGCCCCGCGTTACAGATCGCACCTGCGCCATCCCCGCGCTGTCACCCACCAGGTTGCCGGCCCGAGTCCAGTTCGGAAACGGCCCAGCCAGGATGCCCAGGCTTCACGGCGGCGTGGGGCCGGGCGCGGCGGTTGGCTGGGGCGCGCGGCGACGATACACCAGCCACACACCGACGCCCGCGACCGCAAGGCCCAGCATGTCGGTGAAGGTCACCGTGTCACCGAACGCGATCCAGGCCATCAGCATCGTCACCGGCGGGCTCAGATAGAACAGGCTGGCGACGCGCGTGGCGTCCTGCCTGGCCAGCAACTGCCACATCGTCCAGTACGCCCCGAGTGAGACGGCGATCACCAGCCAGGCCATCGTCGCCACGAACGGCGTCGTCCAGCGCGTCGCGAATCCTTCGACCCACCACGCGGGCACGAGCACCGCCAGGGCCGTGGCGGCGCTCTGAAAGAAGAGCGTTGCGTCCAATGGCAGCGTGGCCCGGGTGCCGTGGCGGGCCCAGCGACGTTGCAGCAGGCTGGCCGCGGTGATCCCCACCACCGAGCCGAAGGGCAGCAGGTAGCCCAGCGCGGGGGTTTCCGTGTCGAGGGTAAGGCGGGCGCCGACGGCGATGGCGACGCCGCAGAACCCGAGGATCAGGCCCAGCCATTGCCGCAGCCCGGTCCGCTCACCGACGACCAGCCCGGAAAAGGCACCGGTGACCAGGGGCTGAAGGGCGGTGACCAGGGCGATGATGCCCACGGGCACCGCCATGTCGATCGCGACGAGCACGCAGCCGAGCCACACGCCATGCGCCAGCACGCCCACCACGGCGGTGTGGCCAAGCGCCCGGCGCCCGGGCCAGGTCCATCGTCCGCTGGCCACCAGCCAGAGCCCGAGCAGGCCGGCCAGCGCCGCGTAGCGCCACAGCAGCAATGTCCAGGGGCCGGTGAAGGGCAGGCCATACTCCGCGCCGATGAAGCCGGAGTTCCACAGCAGGACGAACAGCAGTTCGAGGCCGAGCAGGCCGCCGACGAAGCTCTTCAGACGCGTCCAGCTTTCGTTTGAGCTCAGCATGAAAACCGAATTCCGATCGGGATCGGTCGTCTGGTCATGGTTGGTCTCATGAGCCGTTTCAACAGACGGCGCAACAGCCGTGGCATGCGCGACATCCCCGCGGCCGCGTCCGTGCGGCCGATGACATGGTATTCGAATGGCCATGCGCACCGCACCTGCCGGGCTCGAGAGGAATCCCGTGCGAACCCCCCTGGGTGGTCCGCGGCAAGCAGGCGAAGGACGCGAAGTGGAAATCATCTGATCTGGTTATGCACTTTACTCTAGCCATCGACGATCTGGCGATAGGTCTGGGCTTGGCGCAGAAACAACTGCTCAGCCAAGCGGTGGAATATTCTGCCCACATGCCTCGAACGGCGACGG
>SLDI01000239.1:0-10165 GCA_007125385.1 Phycisphaeraceae bacterium
CCAGGAACCCCTGCTCGCGCACGCGCTGGCTGGGTCGGTAGCCGAAGTCCCGGTACATCTTGCCGAATCCGCCGTCGCCGGCCATGAAGCGGCTGATGATGTCCCAGCTCAGCGGCGTCGGCGCTTCGAGGGTCTCGGCGAGGTTGTGGATGACCCAGGTCTTGTCCTTGCCCTCGGCGGTGACGAGCTGGCGCAGGCGGTCGATCTCCGCCTGACGTGCCGGCTCGAGCTCGCGGGCGACGTCCAGGCCGCGGATGGCGCGGGCCTGCAAGAGCGCGAAGCTGCCGTCGACCAGGCCCCACTCGATGTCGACCGGGTGGCCGAAGTGGTCTTCGACATCGCGTGCGACGCTCGCGAGCTCGGTGATCTGCGCGTCGGTCAGCGACGCGCTGTCGGGGTCGAGCCCGTTGCCGTCGCCGCCGTGGCCGAGCCCGGCAAAGACGTGCTCCTTGCGGCCGATCTCGCGTGTCTTGATCTCATGCGTGGCGGCGTCGAGCACGAAGCGGTCCGGCGCCACGTCGCCCGAGACGATCGCCTCGCCCAGGCCGTAGGCGCTTTCGATGACGATCTCGTTGGCCATGGGGTTGGCGGGGTTGGCGGTGAAGGCGATGCCGGAGACCTGGCTGTTGTACATCGCCTGGACGGTCACGGCCGTGCCGTCGAGCGACTGGAGGCCGTGCGACCGGCGGTAGATGACGGCGCGCTCGTTGTTCCAGGAGTCGAACACGGCGTTGACACACGCCTTGAGCGCGTCCCAGGGATCGGTGGGGAAGCTCTGGCCGGTCTGCTTCTCGTAGACGTCGATGCACGCGCGGGCGGAGGCTTCGGGGCCGTCGGCGTCGCGCACCGGGCCGACGACTGCTTCAAAGGCCTTGGCGTCGATGCCCGCGACGGTGCTGCCGAACTGGCGCACAAAGCCTTCATAGACGGTCCAGAACTGCGGCGGGTCGGCGACGTCGGACGCCAGGGCCGGGTGCAGCCCGCAGTTGAGGATGGTGTCCATCATGCCCGGCATCGACTGGGCGGCACCGCTGCGCACGGACACCAGCAGCGGGTCGGGCCCCTGGGCGAAGCGCTTCCCGGTGGCTTTTTCGAGACGGGCGACGTACTGCTCGAGGCTTTGCTCAAGCCCGTCGGGCCACTTGCCGCCCTGGGCGTGATAGTGCCGGCAGGCCTCGACGTCGATGACGAAGCCCGGGGGCACGGGCAGGCCGGCCTGCGTCATCGCGGAGAGGCTCGCGCCCTTGCCGCCGAGGCGGTCGGCACGCGTGGGGTCGCCTTCGACCTCGCCGGCGCCGAAGAAGTAGATCAACTGTGCGGATGCTCGCTCAACCAAGCTCAGTTCTCCGGGCGAATCCCCACCAGCCCGCGCAGCTCCGTGGCGAAGAGCACGTGCCGGCCGAGCATCACCGGCGGCGTCTCGGGCAGGCCCGGCCAGCTCGCCGTGATGCGGGTCCAGTAGTTCGACTCACCTGATGCGAAATCGTGCCAATGAAGCGCCCCTTCCCGCCAGATCAGCATCCCCGCGTCCGCCAGCAGCGGCGCGTAGGCCGGCTTGACCTCGTCCACCTCCTGCTCAACCGCGCCGCTGCGCGCGTCGACCACGTACGCCACCCCCGCCTCGCTGGTGAACGCCACGCGGTCGCCGTCGCGCACGATCCGATCCACGGCCGCGCTGGTGCCCACGGCGTAGCGACGCTCGCCGTCATACAGGTCATACGCGTGCACCGCCTCGCCGACGCCCAGCCAGATCGCGTCGCGCACCAGCACCGGGCCCGTGGTCGGCTCGGAATCGAGCTCGCGCCGCCAGAGCGTCGTGCCGTCGATGGCGTCGAGCACAACCAGGCCCGCATCGCGCGTCGCCGCGATAACCAAATCGCCCTCAACAAAGGGCACATCCAGCACCGGGCCCACCTCGACGCGCCAGCGCCGCTCGCCGGTGTGCGGTTCATAGGCGGTCAGGCCGTCGGCGGTGTCGCTGGCCAGCAGCAGGCGGGGCGTGGCGGTGAGCCCGCCCGGGGCGTCTGAAGCGACATCGTGGCGCCACCGCTGGTCGCCCGTCTCGGCGTCAACAGCGCGCATCGCGCGGCCGGCGTCGCCCGCCTCGCCCTCGATGAAGATCACGGTGTCATCAACGACAACGGGCGCGGCGGCGATGGGGTGGTCGGTTTCGATAAGCCAGTCGCGCTGTGGCGCGGCGTTGAGGCCGTCCGGCCAGGCGAGCCGCGCCAGGCCCTGGGCGTCGTCGCCGGCCAGCGCCACGAACGCCGCGGGGCCGGCGGGCTCGTCGTCGTCCTCGTCAACCACAGCCTCGCGGATGGCGATCGGCGCGGTGACGTGCGACGCCGCGCCGCCCTCGCTCAACGCCTCGTTGTAGCCCCAGGCGTAGTTGGCCCGCGCCGCCATCAGCGCCCCCGGCGCGAAGCCCGAGCGCCCGGGCCCGCCGCGGTCGCCGCCCCACAGCGGCGGGGCCTGCTCGCCCGCCTCGCCGACGCTCAGCACGCCGTTGGTCACCGTGCCCACGAACACCTGCCCACGGGCGACGGTGGGCGAGCTCAGCGACGGGGCCATGCCCAGGTGCACGTCCCACACCTGCGCCAGCGTCGCCTTGTCGAGCGTGTAGAGGTAGCCGCTGTTGGTCACGACGTAGACGTGCTCGTCGGTCACCGCCGGCGAGGCGAGGATCGGGTCGTGGCCCTGCCACTGGTTGGCCAGCTCGCCGGTGGCGATGTCCACGGCGTAGACGTTGCCGTCGCGCGAGCCGAAGTACGCCCGCTCGCCGTCGATGGCCACCTGGCCCATGACCGCCCGCCGGGCCTCGAAGCGCCAGACGACCTCCTGCGTGTCCAGATCGATGGCCCACACCTCACCCGCCGGGCCCAGGCGCTCGCGGCGCTCCGCGATCTCCTCTTCACTGAAGCCGGCCTCAGCCAGACGCTCCAGCTCGCGGGGCATGGCCTCGGCGGCGCTGAGCACGAAGTCGCCCGTGCCCATGCCGATCAGCACCAGGCCGTGTTCCTGGGCGATCGTCGGCCCGGAGAACACCGCGTAGGGCGTCTCGACGCGCCACAGCTCCTCGCCCGTCTCGAAGTCCAGCGCTGCGACGCCGTTGCCCCCGGCCCGGCCCATGGGGACGTAGACGACGCCGTCGTGGACGCTCGCCGAGCCGGAGGCGTCGGCGTAGTTGTCGCCGGGCACGTGCCAGTGCATGACCGGGTTGCCGTCCTCGCCCGGCTCCAGGTCGAACTTGCGCCAGCCGTCCATGCCCGAGCCGAAGATCACCGCGTCCTCATAGATGACGGGCGAGCTCTCGGCGTGGCTGTTGCTGCGGTAGGACCAGAGCACCTCGCCCTGGTTGTCCAGGTCGAGCACGAGGAAGCGCGCGTCGCGCGTCTCGTGCAGGCCCTCGCCGATCGCCATGCGGTTGCCCACGATCGACGGCGAGCTGAAGGTGGCGCGGTAGTTGCGCGGGCCGGCCTCCCAGACGAGGTTGCCGGTGTCGGCATCGAGGCAGAAGATGCGGCCGTTGCCCTGGCGGTTGAACATGCTCACCGTCGCCGAGGCGATGTAGATGCGGTTGCCCACGACCGTGGGCGAGCTGTAGAAGTCCTCCTGCCCCCGCGGCGTCACCGCCCAGTTGACGCCGCCGCGGACCGGGTCGGGCCGGCCGTCGTCCACCCACCCGCGCCGTTCGAGCCCGCCGCGGAACTGCGGCCAGTCGGCGACGGCGGCCTCGGCGTCGGCGACGTCCTGGGCCCGGGCCGGCAGGAGGTCGCCGCCGAAGTAGATCAGCCCGCCGACGATCGCGACGATCAGCAGCACGGGCAGCTTCTGCGCCCAGAGCAGTTGGAACAGCCGCTTGACCGTGGTGGGCTTGAACAGGGCGAACAGCAGCCCGCCCAGGGCGGCGAGGATGCCCGGCAGCAGCGCCAGCAGGGCCTGCAACGGGCCGACGACGACGGGTACGACACCGAGGCTCGTGCCGGGTTCGCTCCAGAGGCTGATCATCGTCATGGACCGCTTCTCTCCAGGGACGGCGGCGGCGGACCGGACTCCAGGTAACCGATCCTCGCAGCCGTATCAATCTCATCACCCGCCAAGGCAGCCGCGTGCGGCTTCGCGCAAACCCGCCCTCCGCAGGGGGCGCACCGAACAGCGGAACATTCCGCGAAGCGGCAAGCCGCCCCGCCACCCCGGCCACTCCCACCACTCCCACCGCCTCAGCGCTCCAGCTCGAAGCGCATGGGCCCGCCCTCGATGATCACCTCCGCCTCGCGCACCTCCCCGCCGGGATGCTGCCATTGCAGGCGGAGCGGCCCCGGATGGCGGGCGCCGATGAACGCCGGCTGGCCCGGCTTGACCTGCCGCACGCCCAGGTCGCGGTCGAAGCGCCACGCCCGGACGTTGACCGGCCCCGGCTCGCCGGCGGGCAGCGCCGCCCGCACCGCCAGGCCCGGGCTCGCCACCGCCTGAGGCAGCACCCACACCTGCCCGTCCGCCAGCACCGCGGCGAAGTCGTTGCGCCCGCTGGCGTTGAAGTCGCCCAGCGTCACCGCCTGCTGGCCCTGCGTCGCCGCGTTGAGCTGCGGGTGGTCGTCCATGTCCAGCGTCAGCGAGTGAGCGAAGCTGCGGTAGCCGCGGTTGAACAGGATGTAGGGAATCCGCGCCGCGTCGTAGTGGATCATCAGGTCGTCGCGGCCATCGTTGGCCAGGTCGGCGATGTGGGCGCTGCGGCCTTCGCCGGTCCACTTGTAGCTGACCTCGCCGCTGAGCATCATCCGCTCGACGAACTCCATGTTGCCGTCGTTCTGCCAGAGCAGGTGCCGGCGGTCCGAGGCGATGAAGATGTCGAGCAGCCCGTTCTGATCCAGGTCGCCCAGTGCCGCGCCGTGCGGGCCGCCGGCCGTGGCGACGTAGCTCATCTCCGGCGCGGCGAACGCGCCGACACCCGTGCCCTTGTAGAGCAGGCTCTCGCGCCCGCCGAGCTGGAGCACGTCCACGTGCCCGTCGCCATCGAAGTCCGCCACGAGCAGCCCGCCGGGATCATCCGGGAAGCTCACGTCCCCGGGGTCCTCGACGAGCGGGCGCACGCTCACGCCCTGGCCATCGAAGCTCACGACCCGCGGCAGGGCGCGCGTGCCGATGACCAGGCCCGTGCCGTCGCCCGTGTCGATCGTGTCCAGCGAGAGCAGGCCGTCGGCCAGGGCGTTGCCCAGGTCCAGGTTGCGGGCCTGGAACGTGCCGCTTTCGCCGCGCGTGTGCAGGGTGATCGCCTCGCCGTCGAAGCTGGCCAGGTCGAGCCTGCCGTCGCCGGTGAAATCGCCCCAGGCGTGCTGGACGCTGGTCGAGGCCAGGCCCAGCGAGTCGGTCACGCCCTGCATGGTCTGGCCGTCGTAGCGGTAGACGCGGTCGCCGGCATCGGAGGCGACGAACAGATCGGCGGCCAGGCTGTCGCCGTCGCGATCCAGGAACACGCCCTGGATGCGGTGGACCTGGCCATCGACGCGGCCAAGGTGCATCGCCTCGTCGGCCCAGCGGGCCTGGGCATCGATGGGCACGTCGGCCTCGGGGTCGGTCAGGATGTAGTCGAGCATGCGGCGGAGCATGTCCGTGCCGCCGTTGAACGTCGCCAGCAGGAACGCCTCGCTCTGGACCATGTCCCAGATGTCGCCGTCGTCGTCCGGCCAGTTCTCGAGCACCAGCCACTGGGCCGCGGGCAGCCCGTCGATGTGCAGGAACCCGATGGCGTCGGGGCCGTCGGCGTCCAGGTGCATCTCGCCGCCCTCGAACCCGCCGGGCTCGAACTCGCCGACGAACAGCAGGGCGTAATCCTGGCCCCGTTCCACGGCGTTGACGAAGGCCTGGCTCTGGCCGACGGCGATGGCGGCCTCGGGGTCGATGCGCAGCGTTTCGCCCTCGTGCTCGCCCTTGATCGTCTCGCTGACGCGGGCGACGACCATGCCGTCGTCGTCAAGGCCCTCGAAGGTGAGCATCAGGATGCGCTCGGACTGCTCGGTGAGGTGAATGGGGGTGAAGTTGGGGTTGATCAGGCCCTGGGCCGACGTGGCCAGGGCGAGGAGGGCGGCGGACACGAGGCTCAGCCTGCCGACGGAAAGTCGCATGTTCTCACTCCTGCGGGGGTGTGTGAAGTCGTCGGCCACTCGGCCGCGACGGATCACGCTTTGCCAGGCGGTCGGTCCCCGGGGCCGGGGCTGCCCCGTTGGGCCCGCAGGCGCAGGCCCACCGACCAGTTGCGGTAATGCCCCCAATTCTAACGCCTGCCCCGCCCTTGCACGAGCATCGAAGAGCGGGAGCAGCTTTTGATCGCCGCATGACCCATGGTTGCGCAGCCTGGGTTGTCCACCACGGAGACGCAGAGAGGTCAGGAATACCACAACGCGAACTGATGAAGAGGCTAGCCACAGATAAACACAGATGAGCACAGATTTTCGGGGTGTTGGACACCGCGGCCTTATCCCTGGTAACGCGGGGGCGGTTGGGTTCTCCATTCCTGTTTCTCATCCGTGTGTATCTGTGTTCATCTGTGGCTTCTTAGCGTTGTGGTATTAAGCGAAAAGGGTTTACACGAATTCGACCCCGGATCGACGGATCGGGCCCACGGGCGGGCCGCAGCCGGCTACAATGTGACTACTCCCGACCTCGCTCAGGCTTCGGCCCGGCGTGGCCCCCCGGGCCGTGTCCGTGGCACATGCAGGCGCACGCTGTTGCGTACGCTGCGATCGCTCCTGTCGGCTCGGGCCGTCGATGCGCAGGCACGCCGATTGCTGTGCGCCCGCTGACAGGAGCCTCCCCATGCCGACCGACTCACCCCCCGCCGTCAACAGCCGCCGCGGCCTGGACTGGCGCAAGCTCGACTGGCCCGTCGTTCTGGGCATCGCCGGCCTGCACCTGGTCGCGCTGGCCGCGCCCTGGTTCTTCTCCTGGACCGGCCTGGTCGTCGCGGTCGTCCTCTACTGGGTCAGCGGGGGGCTGGGGGTGACGCTGGGCTTCCACCGCCTGCTGACGCACCGCTCCTTCAAGACCCCTCGCTGGATGGAGTACCTGCTGACGGCCTGCGGCTGCCTGGCCTGGCAGGGCGGGCCGGCGACCTGGGTCGGCACCCATCGCATCCATCACAAGCACTCCGACTCCGACCTGGACCCGCACACGCCCAACCACGGCTTCACGTGGTCGCACATCTTCTGGTGCATGCAGCGTGAGCCGGACGGCCACAACCCCCGCGACGCGGCCCGGGACCTGCTCCGCGACCCCGGGCTGCGCCTGCTGGACCGCCACTTCTGGATCCCGCAGCTCATCCTCGCCATCGCCCTTTTCGCCGGCGGCGAGCTGGCCCGGCACTGGGGCGTCGCGGCCAGCGGGCTGTCGTGGGTCATCTGGGGCGTGGCCGTGCGCACCGTCGCCGTCTATCACGCGACCTGGTTCGTCAACTCCGCCGCCCACACCTGGGGCTACCAGACCCACGCCACCGGCGACCGCTCGACCAACCTCTGGTGGGTCGCCCTGCTCGGGTTCGGCGAGGGCTGGCACAACAACCACCACGCCCATCAACGCGCCGCGGCCCACGGCCACAAGTGGTACGAGTTCGACATCACCTACGTGACCATCCGGCTGCTCAGCGCCGTGGGCCTGGCGTGGGACATCGTCCAGCCCGGACCCGACAAGCGCCGCTGAGGCGCGGCCATGCTGCCGCGGCGGCGCCAACAGGTGGCACCCAACGCCCTGAACTTCACGCGTGGCGGCGCTGATGTAGGGTGGGTAGAGCGCAGCGATGGCTGCGGCACCGGCGAACGCCGGTAAACCCACCACGCTGGCCGTGGATCCCCGCCGTAACCGGTGGGTTTCGCTTCGCTCTACCCACCCTACAACCAGAGTTCACGGCGTTGGGTGCCACACAGCACGCCGAAGGCTGCTGTGTGAGATCAACCGTCGATCGCCGAAGCACCCGGCACCCTGCCGGGATGCTGGCTGGCAGCCATTTCATGCACGCTCCAAGACAACGCAAGCCTTCGATGACGCGACCATGCGTACGGCCGGCCTGACGTGCCACCCGCCCACGGCGCTCCGCCGTCGCCCGGGGTATCCTGTGGGCTCCGAGGCCATTGACTGCTGGAGCCGCCATGCCCATGCGTTTCGTTTGTGTTGCCGGCGTTGTGATGCTGAGCCTTGTGGCGGGCTGCGTGCCCGAGCCGCTGCGTGAGCGGGACCGGGTGGCGATGTCGCGGGCCGCCGACCGCATCGAGGCCGACGCCGAGCCGCTGGACGCCCCGGCCGAGCTTGGCCCCGCGGAGCCCGCGCCGTTGCCGACGCCGTCTCCCGACGAGCCGCTGGTGCTGTCGATCGAGCAGGCGGTGATGCTCGGGCTGTCGCGCAATCGCGAGCTGGCGTTGCGGGAGTATCGGCCGCTGATCGCCGGGCAGTTCGAGCAACTCGAGCGGGCCCTGTTCGACCCGTTCATCGAGGCCGGCGCCGCCTACCGCCGCGAGCGGGCCGAGCGTGTGAGCTTCGCGTTGCCCGGCCAGACGATCGAGACGCTGGACGAGTCGATCGATATCGACGCGGCGTTGACGCAGCGTCTGACGACGGGCACGGCGTTGTCGCTGGAGCTTGACCACCGCGCCACGCTCAGCGACCGGACGCCGGACCAGTACGGCACGCGCGTGGGGGTGGGGCTGACGCAGGCCCTCTTGCAAGGCCGCAGCCGCAGCGCCAACCTCGCGGGCATCGAGCAGGCGCGGATCGACGCCGACATTTCGCGCTACGAGCTGCGGGGCTTCGCCGAGGCGCTGCTCGCCCAGCTCGAGCAGACCTACTGGGATTACGCGCTGGCGTTGCGGGAGGTGGAGATCTTCCAGGCGTCGCTCGACGTGGCGACGCAGCAGCAGATCGAGACGCAGCAGCGCGTCGACGTCGGGATCGTGGCCGAGACCGAGCTCTACGCGGCGCGCGCCGAGGTGGCGCTGCGCCGCGAGGAGCTGATCGACGCCCGCTCGCGTCGCGACCAGACCCGGCTGCTGCTGCTGCGGCTGCTCGGGCTGGGGCGCAGCGAGCGTTGGACGACGCAGATCGAGCTGACCGACATGCCCACGGTGCCCGAGGTCGTGCTGGACGAGCCCGAGGCGCACACGCGGCTGGCGCTGCGCATGCGGCCGGACCTGAACGAAGCGCGCCTGCGTCTGGAGCGCAACCGGCTGGAGGTGGTGCAGACGCGTGACGGGCTGCTGCCGCGGCTGGACCTTTTCGTGAGCCTGGGCAAGACGGGCTTCGCCGACGCGTTTGGCGACAGCTTCACCGAGCTCGACGGCCCGAGCTACGACCTGACGGCGGGGGTGCGGTTCGAGCAGGCGATCGGGCGGCGCGCCGAGCGGGCCGCGTTTCGCCAGGCGCGCTACGCCCGTCGCCAGGCCGGCGAGGCCGTCGCCAACGCCGCGGAGCTTGTCGAGCTGGACGTGCGGGCGGCGCTGGTCGAACTCGCGCGGGCCGAGGAGCAGATCACCGCGACGCGCGTCACGCGCGAGCTGTTCGAGCAGACGCTGCGCGCCGAGCAGGAGCGGTTCCGCGTCGGCACGAGTACGGCCCTGCTGGTCGCCCAGGCCCAGCGCGACCTGCTCGAGAGCCAGATCGCCGAGGTCCGCGCCGTGGTCAACTTCCGCCGGGCGCTGATCGATCTTTACCGCCTCGAAGGCTCGCTGCTTCAGCGCCGCGGCATCGTCGCCCCCGGCGACGAGCCGGCGGGGATGTAATCCGCATTCAGCTTCAATCCCGGGCGCGGGGTGCCGGGGTTTGACCCGCGGCAAGCCGGGCATCATGCCTTGCGAGGACGGCAGCGGAGGCGAGCAGCGCCCGGGCCACATGCGTCGTTACGAGGATGGCGACCTGGCGATCGGCCGCGAGAACGGCCTGTTCGCCGTCCTGGCCGGGCGGCGCCCCATGTCGGTCGCAGGCGCGGCGATGTGTTATTGACCTTTGAATGGTCAACTTCACCAGGATCCGGCGCATCGGGGGTGCCACGCAACGCCGTGAACTCTGGTTGTAGGGTGGGTAGAGCGAAGCGAAACCCACCAGTCTTGCCGTGGATCCACGAGCATCGCGGTGGGTTTCGCTGCGCTCTACCCACCCTACATCAGCGCCGCCACGCGTAAAGTTC
>SLDI01000005.1:0-2620 GCA_007125385.1 Phycisphaeraceae bacterium
ATCCGTCAGCCGCGCACGCGGCCGCGACACCGTCAACGTCTGCCCATCCTCGCGCGACAGCACCTCGTACGCCACGCGATCCACCACCACCACGCTCCCCGCCTCCACACCCGCCGCCTCGAAATCCGCCGACACGCTCGACAGCGTCGTCCCCGCCAGCTCCCCATCAAACACCCGCTCCCGCTCCTGCGCCGCAAAAGGCACATCCCGAAACACCTCAGGCTCCCACGCCAACAAGTCCCGATCCAAAGAAAAGTTCATCGCCAGCCTCCCGATCTCACCACCCTGTTAACGCCCGACCTGAGCGAGTCCGCAAGCGAAGGTCGGGATTTCTTCCTCACACCGCAACCCCCAACCCACCCCCCTCCCCAAATCCCAAATCCGAAATCCGAAATCCGAAATTCGAAATTCAAAAACCCACAGCCGCCCCCTCGGACGACCGCGGGCAACACTCAACCCGTCGCCAGACCGCGAATCACGCCGTGCGCGTTCTCGTTGCGCATCTCCAGCGTGTACTCGCCGATCACCTGCCCCACCTCGCTGTCGCCCTGCGACGCCAGCTTCTTGAAGTGAAAACTCCGCCCGCTCATCGGCAGCACGTCCACGCGCGACGAGTCCACCAGCAGCACCGTGTCCGCCGGCACCCAACGCGACAACACCACCCGGCAAACACCAAAGTCACTCTCGTACACGCTCACCAGGTCGCGGAAACGCGTCGCATCCGACTCATACCCCCGGCTGGACGTGATAAACGAGTTGATCCGACGCTTCTGAAAACCCCCCACCACGATCGTGTCCACCGAACCCGCGCTGCGATCCCAGATGTTCCGCAGCGCCAGGTTCACCTGCTCCTCCGTCAGCTTGCCCGTGTCGCCCGACGGAAACCCGCCCTCACCCGCCACGAACACGTTGCCCTCCACGCCGCCGATCAAACCGCGCATCGTCCGCCGCGTCGACGCATCGCCCTGCGCGTCCGCCGTCGCCGCCACACCGTTGATCACGCAGTTCTCCAGGTCACGCAGCAGCTCACGCAGACGCTCCTGCTTCTGGTAGTCCATCTCATCGTCGATCGCCAACTGCCGCGCCGCAAGCTGCGAGCCCGACACCTCCACCGTCGACGTGAAGATCTGCGTGTAATTCTGCTTCTGTATTGTCCGCAGTTCCCTGGAATCGTGATCTGAGAGACTGGAGGTCCGCATGGTTCGCCTCCCGCGTCGGCCGGGTTGGGCGAGGCCGCCCCGGGAGGCGAACCATGCTCGGGTCAGGCTGTTGGGGCCGGATCACGAGACGAAGGAGCTATGACGATGGGCAAGCGGACGGAACTGGAAGTGGCTCAGCGGACGGAGGCGGTGCTGGCGCTGCTGCGGCGCGAGGAGCCGGCGGCGAAGCTGGCACGGCGGTACGGGATCAGCGAGCCGACGCTCTATCGGTATCGCGATCAGTTCCTCGAAGGCGGCAAGGCGTCGCTGGCCAACGGCAAGCGTGGCAAGGCGGACCCGCGCGATCAGCAGATCGAGCGGCTGGAGAAGGACCTGGCCAAGCGCGACCAGGTGATCGGCGAGCTGACGATCGCCAACCGCATCTTCAAAAAAAAGTCGGAAGGCTTGCTGTAGACGATGAGGTGCGTCAGGACGTGAACACGCGACTTGCACAACAACCCGATGCCCGGCGCACACGTGTGCTGGCTCATCTGGGCATCGCCTCGTCGAGCTGGTACCACGAGCCGGTGCCGGCCCAGCAGCGCAAGCGTCCGGGCCCGAAGCCCAGAACCGTGCCCGCGACGGTGGAGCAGGCGGTGCTGGCGATGGCCAGGGCCAATCCGTGGTACGGCTACAAGCGTATCGCGGTGATGTGCCGGCGTGAGGCGCGGCAGGATCCGCGTCAGCCGATGGTCACCAACCGCCAGTGTCTGCGGGTGATGAAGGCCCACGATTTGCTGCAAAAACCGCTGGCCCGCGAGGCGGAGCTGTACCAGACGGCCAAGCTCTGGCAGTTGCTGCCGCAAGCGCCCAACGAGCTGTGGCAGACGGACGTGACGTACGTGCACATCCCTGGCCACGGCTGGTGGTACGTGATCACGGTGATCGACTACTACAGCCGCTACCTGCTGGCGGCGCACCTGACCGACAGCTACAGCGCGCTGGAGGCGACGGCGGCGCTGGGCAAGGCGCGGGCCGAGGCCGAGCGCATTCACGGACCGCTGACGAAACCGCCGTTCATCGTGACGGACAACGGTCCGTCGTTCACGGCCAGGCGGTTCGTGCGTTATGTGGCCGATGACTTCAGCCATGTGCGGATCGCGTATCGCACGCCGACGCAGCTCGGTCTGCTGGAGCGGTTCCACCGCACGCTCAAGCAGGAGGAGGTGTACTGGCGGCTGTACGACAATCCGAGCGAGGCGCGGGCGTGCCTGGCGGAGTTCCACGAGCGTTACAACACGCGTCGGCCACACTGGGCGTTGATCCCGGAGACCGGCGGCGACCCGCTGACGCCGGAGGATGTGTATGCGAAGGGCATGACGGTGCGGCTGCCGGCGTGGCAGGGTTGGGCGAAGCAGGCCAAGGAGCAGTTGGATCAGATGATGCACAAGGACGCGGCGTAGCGTCCGGCCGGTCTCTCA
>SLDI01000150.1:0-2619 GCA_007125385.1 Phycisphaeraceae bacterium
GTGATCATGGGCGATTGCCGATGTCGCTGGACGCGTTGGTGCCAGAGTATCTCGATGAGGTCCCGCTTGATCCGTTCGATCAGACCGAGCTGAAATTCCGTGAGCGCGCCATAAGCCCCGTCTTCCCTGCCGGCGTTGGCCTGCTCATGCTGGTGGCATGAATGAGCACATCCTGTCCACCGCCCTGCCAGGGGCCGAAGACTCGAAGGCAGGCTCGCGGCGGCGGCGACGGAACGCGGCACAGTGGCGGGCACTGATCGACCAGCAGCAGACGAGCGGGATGTCGGTGCGGGCGTTCTGCCAGCGAGCGGGCTTGAACGAGACGAGCTTCTACGCCTGGCGTCGCCGGCTGGAGGCGGCGGCCGAGTCGGGCTCGTTCATCCGACTGGAGCCGAAGGGGCATGCGGGCTCTGGCGCGGACACGATCGAGGTGCGATTCGCGTGCGGCGCGACGTTGTGCTGTGCGTCCGATCACCTCGCGGCGCTGGTGCGGATGCTCAAGGGCGATCATGGCGAGGCTGGCCGATGCTGAGTCTTCCAGGCCAGGCGCCGATCTATCTGTATGCCGGCGTGTGCGACATGCGCAAGAGCTTTGATGGGCTGCTGGGGCTGATCGAGCGGGCCGAGATCGACGACGCGTTGAGCGGCGCATGGTTCGTGTTCCGCAACCGCCGGGGCGACAAGCTCAAGATCATCTATTTCGATCGTGACGGCCTGGCGATCTGGTACAAGCGCCTGGAGCAGGGGCGCTTTCAGTGGCCGCGGGTTGCGCCGGGTCACGCCGCCATGTCGATCGACGCCAGCGAGCTGCGGCTGATCCTCGAGGGTATCGATCTCGACTCGGTACGTCGCCGCAAGCGCTGGCGTGGGCCTGCACGTCAAGCCTCCTGAGCATGTGATTGAAGCGCACTGGACATCGCCGCCGATGGAATTATCGTAGGCGATGTTCATCATGACCCGGCCACAGCCGAACAACCTGGAAGAAGCGCAGCAGGTCATCGACGCGCTGTTCTCGAGTCATCAGGAGCTCACCGAGACGGTGACGGACCTGCGGAGCCAGGTGGCGTGGCTGCACCGGCAACTGTTCGGCAGCAAGTCCGAGCGGCATGCGCCTGTCGATGAGTCGGGCCTGTTCGCCCACCTCTCTTTGCCCGCCGATGAGGCCGGGTCCGAACAGTCGGCCGACGCCGAGTCGGCGAAGCAAACGGTCACCTATCGGCGTGAGTCACGTCGGCGTGGCAAGCGTCAGCCGATCCCCGATCACCTGCCGCGCGTCGAGCGGATCCATGATCTGCCCGAGGACGAGAAGGTGGGCATGAAGCGGATCGGGCAGGAGGTCAGCGAGCAGCTCGAGTATGAGCCGGGCAAAGTATACGTGATCCGTCACATTCGCTGGACCTACGCCCGCTGCGAGCAGCGCGTGGAGCCTGATGCGGACCATCCGAACGTCGTGACGGCGCCCAAGCCCATCGAAGGCCTGCCGCGCTGCATTGCCGGGCCGAGCCTGCTGGCGCACCTCATGGTGGGCAAGTTCACCTATCATCAGCCGCTGTATCGGCTGGAGAAAATGCTGAGGCGGAAGGACGTCAGGATCCCGCGCTCGAGCATGTGCCGGTGGGCGCAGGACCTGGACGGGATGTGCACGCCCCTGATGCGGGTGATGAAGGCGGATGTGCTGCGATCGTACGCGATTCAGTGTGACGAGACGCCGGCCGATCAGCAGGTGCAGGGGCGGGGCCGCAC
Organism: Phycisphaeraceae bacterium; assembly: GCA_007125385.1. GTDB lineage: Bacteria > Planctomycetota > Phycisphaerae > Phycisphaerales > Phycisphaeraceae > SKPT01. The sequence continues at coordinate 1,744 of SLDI01000150.1, forward strand.
GAAGCAGTGCTACTTCTACAGCTACGTGGGCGATGATGATCATCCCTACATCCTGTATGACTACCAGACCGGCCGCAGCCGCGCGGGTCCCAACGGCTGGTTCACGGATGAACATGGCGAGCCGAACTACCACGGCTACCTGCAGTGCGACGGCTATGCGGGCTACAACGATCTGTTCGACCTCGATCATCCGTGGCGGATGATCCACATTGGATGCTGGGCGCACGTCAGGCGACGGTACTACGACGTGCGGGACCAGTTCCCCGGTCCGTGCCATCATGCGCTGGGGCAGATTCGACTGCTGTATGACGTGGAGCGCAAGGCCAAAGAGCTTGCCGCTGATGAACGCCAGGCCCTGCGCGATGAAAAGAGTCGGCCGATCGTCGAGTCACTGCTGAGCTGGTGCGAGGAGCAACAGAGACACGTGCTGCCCAAGAGCAAGCTCGGCGAGGCCATCGGCTACACCCTGAACCAGGCCACCACCCTGCGACGTTACCTCGATGACGGTCGGCTCGCGATCGACAACAACCGCTGTGAAGCCAGTCTGCGTGCGATCGCCATCGGCCGCCGCAACTGGCTGTTCACTGGCAGCGAATCCGGAGGTCGCGCTGCCGCGACGATGTTCAGCCTCATCGCCAGTGCCGAACGTCACGGCCTGAAGCCGCTGCCTTACCTCACCGACCTCTTCCGCCGCCTGCCGGCGACGCCGGTGAGCCAGCTCGACCAATTCCTCCCCGACCGCTGGCAAGCCCCCGCCCAGTGACCTGGCCGATAACTGGGCCTCACACACCTCGCCCTACGTGGGCCGTGGAACGCTTACCATGTCTGGGGGGCCATCGTGCAATATGTCGACAGGCCGGGCACCGAAAGCGATTA
>SLDI01000563.1:0-2613 GCA_007125385.1 Phycisphaeraceae bacterium
CGCATCCGCCTGGGCAACCTCAGCGCCATGAGCCACCACCCCATCCACATCCACGGCCACCACTTCTGGATCACCGCGACCGACGGCGGGTCCATCCCCGAATCCGCCCGCTGGCCCGAGAGCACCGTCGTTGTGCCCGTCGGCGCCACGCGCGATATCGAGTTCGTCGCCGATAACCCCGGCGACTGGGCGCTGCACTGCCACATGACCCACCACGTCATGAACCAGATGGGCCATGCCGAGCCTTACCTGATCGGCATGAACACCGAGGGCCTGGACGAGAAAATCCGCCAGCTCCTGCCCGAGTACATGACCATGGGCCACGCCGGCATGGAAGACCATGGCCAACATGTCGCGTCAGGCCACATGAATGTGCCGCGCAACAGCATCCCCATGGTGGGCATGCCCGGCCCGCACGGCTACATCACGATGGGCGGTATGGCCACCCTCGTGAAGGTCCGCGATGGCATCACCACCTACCAGGACCCTGGCTGGTACGAAAACCCCGCCGGCACTGAAGCCCAACGCGCCACCAGCGAGCAATTGCGCCGCGATGGCATTCAGCAATAGAAGAATCACGAATCAACCCGCCCGAGGAATCCCGCCGCATCCGCTTCCGCCAAAAACAACCCCGCCGCCAACACATGGCTGACGGCGAGGCTTCCGGGGGCATGGGGTGTGTCTGCGGCCAAAGAGGATCCGTGGCGCGGCAAACGGCGGCCACCTTCGCGCATCCTACTCATCCGCCGTTGTCTCGCAACGCCTTCTCGATCACCGCCCGGTCGGGGACGCCCGTCCCGCTGCTGAACGTGCGGCAGGCGGCACTGGAAGTCGCCTCGCCGGTGCCGGGCTCGACCTCTCTCCCCGCGACAAGCACGGTGGGCGACCCGCGGAAACCTACTGACGCCGCATCGTCGATCTCCCCCACGTTGCGCTCGATAACTTCCACGTCCACCCCCAACGCATCCGCGGCCTCCCTCACGCGCTGCACCGTGGGCGCGTGGTTGGGGCAGCCTTCGAAATACAGAATCTCAACCTTCATGTCATTGGTCCCTGTCAGAAAGTACGTCACTCCAGGACACAGCACGGCTTCACCGCGTCGTCCTCGAGCGGGCACTGATCAAGGCAGATCGGCTCGCCGGTTTCGGGGCAGATGATCCTGCCCGGACAGTTCGGCCGTTCGGTACCCACCGAAGCTCCCGAAAACGCCATCCAGCCGCCACCGAGGGTCAATACCGCTGCCAACATCCACATCGCCGTACCATTCATCGCCTGTCTCCTTTCGGGAGCGATTTCCCTTCGCTTGACGGTTCTCCGACGCCGCTCCCCGCCATCTCGCCATGCAGGCTGTCGAGGATCGGACACTGGTTTGCATTGCCCTGGCTGCGACAGCGCTCAACCAGTTGCTCCACCGCCTGCTTCATTCGCTGAAGATCCTCGATCTTGCGCTTCATCTCGATGACCTTGGCCTCGGCTCGTTCACGAGCTTCCGAGCACGGCGCGTTCGTCTGTTCGCTGAGCTCCATCAGGGCCTCCACTTCCTTGAGCGAGAAGCCCAGTTCCTGCGCCCGCTTGATGAAGCGAAGCCGCTGCACCGCTTCCACCGTGTAATGGTGATAACCATTGGGCGCCTGCTTCGTCGTCTGTAGCAGCCCCCGCCGCTCGTAATAGCAAACCGTGGCAAAATTAACGCCTGCCTCCCGGGCGAGTTGACCTCGCGTCAGACGGGTTGTCGAGTCGGGGCTGTTCATCACACCCAGAGCATAACGCTTGCACCATGGTGCAAGGTCAAGGGGAATTCGGACGGTTTCTAAAAAATTCACCCTGTTCGGCCGCAGGCACCGGGGTACAGTGTCAGTATGCCTCCCGGTACGGCTGCGTTCCACGGCTGTTCGGCCATAAAATGGTGTTCATGAGTCAGCTCCCGACAACCTCCTCGGCGGGGGATGTCGGCTGTCAGAGCGACACCGCGTGCGGTTGCGAGCCGACCGCGCCACAAAGCAGCATCGTCCGCGCGATCACAGCCCTGCCGGTGAAGACGTGGGTGTATCTGAGCCTGCTGATCGGTCTGTACGCCAGCGCCGCCGCGTATGCCGTCGCCCATGGGGCTTCCGCCGGGTCGGTCCTGGTCGGCAGCGGTTTCCGGCAGGAGGCGATCGGCACGGGCGTGGTGGCCGTGCTGACCGGCGTCTGGCTCGCCGCGGGCAAGATGCTCACGGAGCTGATGCCCTACTGGCTGATCGGCATGCTGCTGGCCGGAGCGCTGATGGCCTTGGCGACCTGGCAGCGACTAGCCGGCTGGTTCCGTTCCGGCGAGGTGAAGGCCTCGGCACTGGCGGCGGGCACCGGCTCCGCGATCCCCATCTGCTCCTGCGGTATGGCGCCGCTGCTGGGCGGGATGACCCGCGCCGAGGTGCCGCTAGTGGTCCCCGCCAAACAGTCTATACCGTATTCAGCGCCGTGCGCGCTCGCTTGACCTTGGCCAGGATGTCCGTCGCCGACGCCGTCCAGACGAACGGCTTGGGCGCCTCGTTGTACTGGTTGATGTATTCGTCGATGGCACCGACGAGATCGTCCACGTTGTAGAAGCTGCCTCGCTTGAGCGCCTTCTCA
>SLDI01000708.1:0-2611 GCA_007125385.1 Phycisphaeraceae bacterium
ATCCTAAACCGCTGAGAGGACGTTGGTAAAGGACAGAAGTGCAACCACGCCATTGTAGGGTGGGTAGAGCGAAGCGAAACCCACCGCGAAAGTCGGTGATCCTCGGCAACACGTGGTGGGTTTCGCTTCGCTCTACCCACCCTACTGCCGCGGCCCCCCTACCGCCCGGTCACCGCCACGCTCAGCAGCATCACGTCCGCCGGGTTGACCCCCGCCAGCCGCGCCGCCTGGCCCAGCGTCGCGGGCTTGAAGCTGTTGAGCACGTGGGCCGCTTCGCTCCGCAGCCCCTGCACCTGCCGATAGTCCACCTCCACCGGCAGCAGCGACCGCTCCTGCTCCGCCAGCCGCTGCACGTCACGACGCTGGCGCTCGATGTACCCGGCGTATTGCAGGTCGGCCAGCAGTCGCGCCAGCAGCGGGATTTCGAATTTCGAATTCCGGATCTCGGATTGGATGCCCAGCTCCTCGAGCTTCGCCTTCAGCGCCGGCGCATCGACCTCCGGCCGCAGCGCCCACTGCCGCAGCGGCCGACCCTCGTACCGCGCCTCGTCCAGCGTGCGCCGCAGCGCAGCCAGCGCCGCCTGCCGCCGCTCGTACACCCGCCAGCGCGGCTCATCGACCAGCCCCAGCTCGCGCGCCAGCGGTGTCAACCGTTCGTCCGCGTTGTCCGCACGCAGCATCAGCCGATACTCCGCCCGGCTGGTGAACATGCGGTAAGGCTCCGTCGGCGTCTTGGTCACCAGATCATCCATCAACACGCCGATGTACGCCTGGTCCCGCCGCAGCCGCACCATCTCCGCCCCGCGGCCGTGCCGCACCGCGTTGACCCCCGCAACCACCCCCTGCCCCGCAGCCTCCTCGTAGCCCGTCGTGCCGTTGATCTGACCCGCCAGAAACAACCCCGGCAGACGCTTGGTCATGCACGTCGCGTCGATCTGGTGCGGCAGGACCATGTCGTACTCGACCGCATAGCCCGGCCGCAGCACCGTCGCCCGCTCGCAACCCGGCAGCATGTGCACGATGTGCTGCTGCACCTCCGCGGGCAGGCTCGTCGAGATGCCGTTGCAGTAAAGCTCGTCCGTCTCCAGCGACTCGGGCTCTAGAAACACGTGGTGGCTCGTGCGATCCGCGAAGCGCACCACCTTGTCCTCGATGCTGGGGCAGTAGCGCGGCCCGGCCGTGTCGATCTGACCGTTGTACATCGGCGCCCGGTGAAGGTTGGCGCGGATCAGCTCGTGAATGGCGGCGTTGGTGTAGGTGATGTGACAGGGGCGCTGCTCCAGGACGGGGAAGCGCTCGGCGACCTTCTCGTAGTGGGCCGGCTCCGCGAAGCCGCAAGCGGTCATGTCGCTGAAGGGCACCGGCTGGGCATCGCCGGGTTGGAGCTCCAGGGCGTCGAGATCGACCGTGCGGGCGTCCAGCCGCGGCGGCGTGCCCGTCTTGAGCCGACCAAGCTCAAACCCCAGCTCGCGCAGCGCGTCGGACACGCTCGCGGCCGCCCCCTCGCCCACGCGCCCGCCTTCCGTGCGCTGCTCGCCGGTGTGCATCAGCCCGCGCATGAACGTGCCCGTCGTCAGCACCACCGCGCCGGCGGTCAGCCGCGTCGGCGCGACGATCGGGTCCTCGCCCTGCGGCCCCGTGAAGTACTCGCCCGTGCAGCAACTGTCGCCCCACGCCTCGCCCTCGCGCCGCTCGCGCCACGGCGCGGGCCGCGCGGCCGGGCTGGGCATGTACACGATGCCCGTGCAGCGCCCGCGCTCGACGACGAACCGCTCGACGCGTCCGGGAAGGATGTCCAGGTTCTCGCGCGTCGCCAGCAGCCGCTGCACCTCGCGCTGATACGCATACTTGTCGCTCTGGCAGCGCGGCCCGCGCACGGCCGGGCCCTTCGACGCGTTGAGCACGCGGAACTGAATCCCCGTCGCGTCGGCCGCCAGGCCCATGAGTCCGCCCATCGCGTCGATCTCGCGAACGATCTGCCCCTTGGCCAGCCCCCCGATCGCCGGGTTGCAGCTCATCGCCCCGATCTTCCACGGGTCGAGCGTCACCAGCGCGACACGCCCCCCGCCATCACCACCACCACCGCCACCCCCCTCCGCGCGCAACATGTTCGCCGCCGCCCACGCCGCTTCCGCGCCGGCATGCCCGCCGCCGATTACGATCACGTCATAGCGGGTCCCATCGCGCATAGCCCGTGATTATAGGCCGTGCGGGAACCCCCGCGCCGGCACCGTGTGCCACTGAGAAGCGCAGTCCGCGAAGCTTGTCAGTGCCTGCGCCGGGTACCACTGGCGGATCCCCCACGAAGGCGAGGCTGGGATGCGTTTCCGCGTGCCGCACAGCATCCCCAAGGGTGCTGTGTGCGGAGCACCGTTGACGTTGGCACACAGCACCCTCCCGGGATGCTGTGTGGCACCCATGCCCTGGCCCCCACTTACGACTCATCCGCCTCCGCCTCGTAGGGATCCGCCCACGCACCAATATCCCACGTGACGATGCGAGCCTGATCCTCCACCCACAGCACCGCCGCGAGACGGTCGCCCACGCGATTGACCCTCGACTCGCCAACCCCCGCACTGCCCGCCGGCGTCGGCAGCTCCGCCACCCACGC
>SLDI01000517.1:0-2609 GCA_007125385.1 Phycisphaeraceae bacterium
GCCTCGGCCTTCTGCCGGGCGTAGCCGGTGTGCTCGACGCACACCCACTCGCTCTGGTACTCGTTGAACCCGACGCGGTAGTCGACGCGCAGCGTCCGCGGATGGTCATCGGGCGCCCCGCGCTTGGTGTGCACGGAGAAGTAGACGTCGTCGACCTCGTGCTCGGTCTCGGTCACCTCGCCAGTGAGCACGCCGACGCTCGCCGCCTCACGCTCATGCTTCTGCTTCTGTGGATCCGGGAACTCGTGGCCGCACTCGGGGCAGACGGTGTAGGCGGCGTGGATCACGGCGCTGCACGCCGGGCACTCCTTGGCGGGTGGTTCGCCGGATCCTGGCGCTTTATCCTCGACCTGCAGGGCGTCGACCGGCCCGTGGCGCAGGATGTTGCCCGCGAAATCGAGGACGAGGCAGTTCTCCTTCGACGGGTGCAGTCGGAAGCCCCGCCCCACCATCTGGTAGTAGAGCCCTGGCGACATCGTCGGCCGCAGCAGGGCCACGCAGTCGATGTTGGGCGCATCGAAGCCGGTGGTCAGCACGTTGACGTTGACCAGGTATTTCAGCTCGCCCGCCTTGAACCGCGCCAGCGTCTGCGTGCGCTCGAACGGTAGCGTGTCGCCACAGACGAAGCCGCACTCGCGCCCCAGCCCCTCCAGCACCTTCTGGATGTGCAGAGCGTGATCGACGCCGGCGGCGAAGATGAGCACGCTGTTGCGATCCTTGGTCTGGGCGACGATTTCACGGCAGGCCGAGCCGACCAGCTCGTCCGTGTCCATGAGCTGCTCCACCTCGCCAGCGATGAACTCGCCACCACGCAGGTGCAGGCCTGACGTGTCCGCCTTGCGCCGGCCCGCCTTGCTCTTGAGCGGGCAGAGGTAGCCTTGGACGATCAACTCGCGCACGCCCACCTCGTAGCAGACGTGGTTGAGCAGCCCGTCCGGGGCCGGGGCACAGATCGTGCCCGTCGTCATCCGGTACGGCGTCGCCGTCAGGCCGATCAGCCGGACGTGCGGGTTGACCAGCTTCGCGTCGCGCAGGAACTGCTGGTACATCCCGTCACCCGACGGGGGGATCATGTGGGCTTCGTCGATCAGGATCAGGTCGAAGCGATCCAGCTCCGCCGCGCGTCGATACACGCTCTGGATCCCGGCCACGATGATCGCGTGATCCGTATCCCGGCTCTTGAGGCTGGCCGAGTAGACGCCGATGCGGTTCCACAGGTCGGGAGCCGCCTCGTGCAGCTTGTCGACCGCCTGCTCGAGCAGTTCCTTAACGTGGGCCAGGATCAGCACGCGGCCATCCCACTGCTGCACGGCATCGCGGCAGATGGTGCTCATCACCGGCGTCTTGCCGCCGGCGGTCGGGATCACCACGCACGGGTTGTCATCGCGCGTGCGCAGGTGGTGGTACACCGCGTCGACGGCTTCGCGTTGGTAGGGTCGCAGCTCCAAAGCTCAGTTCCCGCAGTAGCCCAGGCACTCGGCCCGGAAGCCGAAGGCCATCTGCCCCTTGTCCTCGTCCGTGCGCAAATCCACCTCCTCCAGCGGCACGCAGTCCCGGTGCAGGTAGACCTCTCCGTCCATGCCGTCGGCGTGGCGAACGGCCCGGTCGACCTCCACGGCGTCTGCCCACTGCTCGGGGGAAGCCTTCATCCGTCGCCATTCGTCGTTGGTGTGGTACGGGCACCCGACGCACGCCGAGCGCGGCACCTCACGGTGCGGGTAGTGCTCGCGCAGCCAGTCGTAGCACATCAGCCGCGTGAATGGACGGTCCAGCATCGGACCCGGCAGCCCGACCAGTGGGTAGACGTTCCGCTTCCAATGGTCGCGGCTGATGCGCACACGCCGCATCTCGTCGGCGCTGATCCCGAACCACTGATCGACCGCGTCGGCCGGAGCACGCGCCCCGGGTGCCAGCCCCAGCAACTCCCGGCGGATAAAGCGCTCGATCGGAAGGATCTTGTACTCGCGGGTGCATTGGCGACGAATCATGCCCTGCGACCCGTCCGAGTTGAGCACGTACAGCGGCAGACTGGCGTAGCGTTGCCCCTCGGCACGGCTGCCCCGCACAAACCCTTCCAGCGTGTGCTGACGAAGATCGCCATTAGTCACGCGGTGCACGGGAATGCCTGCTTTGCCCGCCTCGCTTTCGAGCCAGTCCAGGTGCTCGTACACCTCCTCCGGCTCCCACTGCGTGTCGGCGAACACCGCCGCATCGAGCTTCGGCAGCACGCCTCGGCAGGACATCAGCAGCACCGTGGTCGACTGCACGCCGGCCCCGAGCGAGAGAACCTTCAGGGGCTGTGTCATACCGCCACCTCCGCCCCGTCGGGCAGGATGCAGCGGTTGTCCATGATCGGCACGGTGTAGAGCGTGTCGCTGCGCCGGCCGAGGTAGCCGATGATGAACGCGTTGACCCACTCGACCGGCCGCCCGGTGCCGTAGAGCGGGATCGGCTTGCACAGGCAGCCGGCGCTGCTGGCCTGGATCACCTGCCCGGGCGACCAGATGTTCTGGCTGATGTGCACGTCGGCCCGGTGCGTGTGCCCATGGAGCACGCTCTTGCCCTGGGCGAGTTGCAGGTGGTTGCGCGTCGCCTGCTTGGCGAAGGAC
>SLDI01000685.1:0-2606 GCA_007125385.1 Phycisphaeraceae bacterium
AAGGGCAAGCCGTGCGAATCGCGACAACATTATCTTTGCACCGTGTCAGCCCCCCGCCAGGGCGCGCCGCGATCGGATGGGTCAACGTTGCGGTGATGAGCAGGCTTGGGGATGGTGTTGACGCCTGCGAGGATTAGTCACCGGCGGTGGCGTGCTCGAAGATGCGATTGATCATCACGCCTATTTCGGCGTAGAAGGCGGCCTCATCGGCCTGAGTGCCGACGATGTAGGGGAGTTCGATCCTGTCGTTTGCCGGCCAGACCCGGATCGCGCCTCGGTCCAGCGGGCGCACCCTGACCGGCTCACCCGATCTAACGTAAACAGCCCCCGCGTGATGACCTTGGGAACCAAACGGGATCACCTCGCCGTTGGCATAGCGCACCTGCATCGCCCCATGCTCGGGCCAAGGATGCAACTCGCGCCACAGCAGCGGCGGTGCATCGACACGCACGTACCCCGCGTCGTTTGGCCGGGCAACGAATTCGCGCTCGCCGGCTTGAGCGTCGGCCGATTCATCGAGGTGAAGATCCACGAACAACGGCCCGCGGTAATCGTCCGGCAAAACGATCGCCAGCTTTGGCGCCGGGCCACGATACAGCGGCACCCGGCGCACGGTCTGGCCATCGACCTGCTCCTCGACCAGCCACCGCTGCGCCTCGTCCGTGCCCAGCCAGAGGGTCAGGTCTATGTAGCCCTCGGCTTTAACCGCCACTCGCGAGGAGCCGTGGCAACGCGGCAACACGCGCACGAGCGCATGGCCGGCCTCGTCGCTCGTTGTCCTCTGCGTACGTGAGAAGTCCAGCGCACGCCAGCCGCTGTTTCTGATCTCCACCTCCGCCCCCGCCAGAGGCTCGCCCGTCTCACCGTCGACGACGAGCAACGGGTAGTCGTCCATCGCGTGCAACGCCACACAGCCGCCACCCAGGCTCATCACGGCGCCGAGCAACCCACACGTGATCAGGCATCTCAACATCGCCGCCTCCCGACTGGTGAACGCCGGCTAACGCGCCGCCTCTTCATTGTGCATCGCCGCCGCTCCCGCCACCTCGCGCATCTCCGCCGCGCCCGCGCCGCGCCGCCAGACGTCGTGCACGCGGTAGGCCTCGAGCGTCTCGGGGCAGTCCACGCGGTAGTGCGTGCCGCGGCTTTCGCAGCGCCACGCGGCGGCGCGCGTCATCAGCGCCCCGACGGTGAGCATGTTCTGCACCTCCCAGCCTGCCTGGTCGTCGAAGATCTTGTCCATGGTGTAGCGGGCCCAGAAGGCGAACATTTCGGCCACCTCCTCCAGCCGCTGGCCCTCGCGCTCGATGCCCACGTGCCGCCACATCACGCTGCGCAGGCTGGATCGCACGTCGGCAAGGTCCAGCTCCGAGCGGTCGGAGGGGCGGATGTCGGAGACGACCTTGATCGGCGAGGCGGGGCGATCGCCGCGCACCTCGCCGGCTGCCTCGGCGCCGGCGACGGCGCCGTAGACCAGGCCTTCGAGCAGGGAGTTGGAGGCCAGACGGTTCGCGCCGTGCAGGCCCGAGCAGGCGACCTCGCCGCAGGCGTAGAGCCCGGGGATGCTCGTGCGGCCGCGGTCGTCGGCGAGCACGCCGCCGATCATGTAATGGGCCGACGGATGCACGGGGATCGGCCGCGTCGCCGGGTCGATGTCGAACTCGGCCAGGAGCTTGCACAGGCCGGGGAAGCGCTGGGCGAAGCGCTGCTGGTCGAGGTGGCGCACGTCGAGGTAGACGTGCGAGTGGCCGGTGGCTTTCATCTGGCGCAGCATGGAGCGGGCGACGATGTCGCGCGGGGCGAGCTCGGCCCGCTCGTCGTGGTCGGGCATGAAGCGATGGCCGTCGCGGTCCACGAGGTGGGCGCCTTCGCCGCGCACCGCCTCGGTGATGAGTGCGCGGGACGCGCCGGCGACGTAGAGCGTGGTGGGGTGGAACTGCATGAACGCCAGGTCCATGACGCGGGCCCCGGCGCGGTACGCCATCGCCAGGCCGTCGCCCGTGGCGACGCGCGGGTTGGTCGATTCGCGGTAGACCTGCCCGCAGCCGCCGGCGGCGAGGATGGTGGCCTGGGCCCAGATCACCTGGAGCCCGTAGCGCGGATGGTGGGTGATGGCGCCGAGGCAGCGGGCGGGCGAGCCGTCGGCGTCGTCGTGGGTGATCAGGTCCAGGACGAAGCACTGATCGAAGATGCGGATGCCGGATTGCCGGCGCACGCGGCTTTCGAGCGTGCGCACGAGCGCCCGGCCGGTGGCGTCGCCGTCGGCGTGGAGGATGCGAAAGTGGCTGTGCCCGCCCTCGCGGCCGTACGCGAACGCGCCGCCCTCGGTGTCGCGGTGGCGTGCCGGCGAGCTTTCGTGCCCCCGGTCTCGGTCGAAGGGCATGCCCCAGTCGATCAACTCCTGCATCCGCGCCGGCGCCGCCTCGACGACCTGCCGAACGACCGGCTCGTCGCAGAGCCCGGCCCCGGCGACGAGGGTGTCGCGGACGTGGTTCTCGAAGCTGTCCTCGGCGGTGAGCACCGCGGCGATGCCGCCCTGGGCCCGCCAGGTGCTGGATTGGTGCATCTTGCCCTTGAGCGCCATGATCACCTCACCCCCGCCCCCG
>SLDI01000359.1:0-2604 GCA_007125385.1 Phycisphaeraceae bacterium
CATCCCCCGCCACATCCGCCGCCGCCTCTCCCGCGACCTGCTCCGTCAACGCCAGCGCCGCCTCGCTCGTGTCGATGCGCGCCCGCGCCGGCTTGGGCGTGCGCAGCTCCGGCGGGGCGTCGAGCTCGCTGACCAGCCGCGCCCCCATCCGCTCCAATCGCACGAGCAACGGCTCAATCCGGTCCGGGTCCACCATCTCATCAGGCAGCAGCGCGATCAACTGGTCGAACGTCACGCAGCCGTAACGCTCGGCGCATCGGATCAGCTCCGCCACCGCTGGATGCATCTGATCGGTCAAGGTCGACACTCCGTGGTCCAGGCCCCGGCCGCCGCGTCCTGCCGCCGCCGAGCGTTGCCTTGTCCCCTCTCAGGCCAGCTTCATCCGTGCTTGGCCCCGGCACCGTGCCGGGGGTACTGCCAAACCCTCACAGCTTACATGCGCGAACGGGCGATGCGCGACGAATGCATCGTCGCACGCGTCCGCTCCAGCCACTCACGCAAACGCCGCTCATCCGACACCGCCGCCGACCGATCCTCCCGCCCACGCTCGGCGTGAAACCGACGCAGGTACAACACCGCGTCGACCAGCAGCCGCTCCGCCGCCGCCTCCTCCCCTCCGGCCCCGGCCACGCCACGCTCGACCTCCGCCTCCGCCTGCGTCAGCAGGTCCGCCAACGCCTCCCGCCCCTCGCTCGCCAGCTCACCGGACAGCGACGCCACCGTCACCGACCCACCCTCGCACAGCCGGTCATACAGCCTCGCGTACAGCTCCCGCCCCGCCTCGCTCACCATCTCCGCCGGGGCGATCGCCTCGTCCACCGCCTGCCCATCCGGCAGACAAGCATGCAACAGCTCATTGTCCCGCACCAGCGCCCCAATCACCTGCCGCTCCGCCAACGCCAGGGCCTTGAGCCGATGCGCCGGCAGGCTGGGGGATTCACCCAACTCCCCATCACCACTGCTGATATGCGCGCCCGTGCCCCCGGGTTCACCCCCTTCGCCCCCCAGCCCATCCTCCGCCATGGCCCCCAACACATCCCCAGCCTCACCTCCCGCCACATTCGCCTCCGACACCATCTGCCGCCGTGACGCCGTCGCCCGGCTCGCCCGCGCCACCAGATCGCTGACCGCCTGCTCGCTCATCGGCATCAGCTCCGCCAGACGCTGCACCACCAGCGCCCGACGGATCGGGCCCGTCCGGCCAATGCCCAGCCGCGCCAGGTCCGCGATATACCCCTCGGCCACACGCTGACGCCCCGTCACCGTCGTCGCCGCCTCCAACTGCCCCGCCACGCGATCCAGTTGATGGCTCAGCGCGTCCCGCGCCGACGCCAGCACCGCCTGCCACCGCTCGGCCCCGCCCTCGCCCGCCAGCAGCTCCGCCGGGTCCTTGCCCGCAGGCAGCACCGCGATCGACACGTCCACCTCGCCCGTCAAGAACAGCTCCACCGCACGGTCGCCCGCCTTCGCCCCCGCCTCGTCCGCGTCGAACACCAGCACCACGTGCTCGGCGTATCGCCGCAGCTCACGCACGTGATCGGCCGTCAACGCCGTGCCCAGCGTCGCCACCACGTTGCGCTCGCCCGCCTGGTGGCACGCGATCACGTCCGTGTAACCCTCCACGATCACCGCCGTCTTGCTGTCGATGATCGGCTTCTTCGCCAGGTGCAACCCGTAAAGCGTCGCCGACTTGTTGAACAGCATCGTCTCCGGGCTGTTGAGATACTTCGGCTCATCCTCCTCGCGCAGCTTGCGCCCGCCGAACGCGATCGGCCGACCGATCGCATCGAAGATCGGAAAAATCAGCCGATGTCGCAGCCGATCGTACATCCCCGGCCCATTGCGCCTTGGTGAGATCAAGCCCGCCGCCTCGAAGTCCTCCGCCGGCCATCCTTTGCTCGTCACCGTCTGCGCCAGGCCGTCCCACCGATCCGGCGCGTAGCCGATCGCGAACGCCTCGACCATCTCCGCGCTGATGCCGCGCCTGGCGACGTATTCGCGCGCGACGCGCCCATGCTCCTCATGCGCGTACAGCGTGCGATAGAACGACAGCGCCTGATCGTTGGCGCCGGCGAGGCGTTGACGTTGACCTCTTGACGCCTGCTCCGCGCCGCCCTCGGCCTCGAGGCGAATGCCGGCGCGCTCGGCCAGGTGACGCAGCGCCTCGGGGAAGGACATCTTGTGATAACGGGTCACGAAGCTGAACACGTCACCGCCCGCCCCGCACGAGAAGCACTTGAAGATCTGCTTCGCCGGCGACACGTACATCGACGGGTTCTGATCGTCGTGAAACGGGCAGAGCCCGATGAACTCCCGACCCCGCGGCCGCAGCGACACGTGCTCGCCCACCAGGCGAACGATGTCCGTCGCCTGCTGGACCTGCTCTTTCTGGTGGAGTCGGGTCGGCATGGGCAACGGACTCGGCTGTCAGTGTCACCAACGGGCCCGCCTCAACAGGCGCATGCACACAGGCCCTCGCACCGCGCGGCCGACATCCGGGCCCTTCCACGGACCCGTCCTGAGCCGGCCCGGCTCGAGGTGGGGCAATCCATTACAAGGTTTAGCACAGGCTTCGCCCAAGTCAATGCGCGATTCAAGCCATAC
>SLDI01000115.1:0-2600 GCA_007125385.1 Phycisphaeraceae bacterium
GGGCGACGGGCTGTAGCCACGGGTGGAGCGCAGCGGAACCCGTGGTAAGCGTGGCCAGGGATCAACCTGCCCCGGCGGGGCAGGGGCGGCGTTGAAGCACCCGGCCGCCGCCCCGTCCGGGGCGGAGTTCGTCTATTCCTGACAACCACGGGTTCCGCTGCGCTGCACCCGTGGCTACAACCCTTCGCCCCTGCCGGGGCGTTGCCGCAGGGCCTCCCAGGCCCGACGTTCCGGGCGTTCAGGTCGCAGGATTCATCTGCCACAGGCCTGTCGTACACCCTGTGCTGCTTTACTTCTCGGCGTCGTGGTGTGGTCCCTGCCAGGCGTTCACGCCCAGCCTGGTCGAGTTTCACAGGCAGCACGCGGAGGCGAGCAACCTTGACGTGCTGCTTGTCAGCCAGGACATATCGGCCGAGGCGATGCTCGCGTACATGGGCGACCACGAGATGCTCTTTCCGGCCGTGCCCTACGACCGCATCGCCCGCAGCCGGCTCCGCGTGAGCTACGGCGGCCTCGGAAATCCATCTCTGGTGGTCCTCTCCCCCAGCGGCGAGGTCGTTGTCAGCAGCGTTGTCGACGGCACCAGCCCGGCGGACGTTCTCGACGAGATGCGACGCCTCGGGCAGTAACCAAAGTGGTGTGCGTGTCGTGTCAAGGGCGACGGAACGGCGCGCCTGGCGCTGCTTGCCTCGCCTGCACCGGCCACATGGATACAACAACCGAGCGTTCGCCGCAGTTCAGTGACATCGTCAAGTTCGTGGCCAGCTCATCCACACGTTCTCAGACCTGCACCGCGTACACGTTCGCCAGGGTGAATTCACTGACCGAGCCGATCCGCGGCTTCGGCTGCGACGATCCCACGGCTCGATCCGCCGCCGGCGAATCAGACGCCTTGACCGCGAGCACCTCGCCTTGAAACGTCCGGTCCCCCGCTTCGGGCATGCGCTGGACCAGCACCTGCACGATTCGATCGCCGCTGCGCAGGACCGCGCGATGCCCGGTGGCGAGCTTGAACTCCTTGATCGGCCGGCTTCTGTCGCGGCCGCGGACCTTGATGCCCTGACGTCTGGGTCGAATCTTGAACATGATCGAGCTCCTTTCATCGCTTCGGGGCGGGAGGTTCATGCCCCCCGAGGCATGGGTGCGGGTGTACCGGCACGCCGGAAACGGCGTTGTTGCGGCTCTCGGCGCGACGGGCGACCGGGCCGTGGTCCGCGTGAGCGAGCAAATCAGGCTCTGTGCGATTGGAGACTGATCAGACGGGATCAATAGATCATTATACGTGCGTCGGCGGACCGGCGTTCAGCCGAAGGTGAAATCCCCCAGGGCATGCGCCCGGCGTGTGCGCCTATGGCGTACCGACCTCGTCGGTCCTGCCCACCGCCTTGGGAGCCTGGCCCTGCACCGTCAACCGCGCCGGATGGCCGAACCATCCATGATGCTTATCGTGCATCCGCTCCAGCACCTGCGTCACCTCCTCCATGGTCCCATCGGCGCGCACCCACCCGGCGTCGATGTCCGGGAAGTCCACCCGGCAGCGTTCACACTTCTTCTCGCTGTCAAAGCGGATGGGGCACCAGAACGACTCGACGTTGCGGAGCATCTCCGAGCCCAGCGACCACACGCCGGTCATCCAGTCGCAGTACAGGCACCAGATCAGGTCGTGACCGACCAGCCCGCGAAACTTGTGGCGAGAGACGTTGACCCACTCCGCGTGACGGTAGGCCGGGAGCTTCACCAGCAATGTCAGCCAGGGATAGACGCCCACCTGCGCCATGCGCACGACCCAGAACAGCGGCAGGACGACGGCGGTCACCCAGACGGCCGTGATGTTCCGCAGCGCGCCGACCTTGGCGTTGATCACCTTGACGATGCGTGGCCCGCGCCGCGCCGCCGGGTGCGCCAGCTCGTGCGCCGCCGTCCACAGGAGCACGCTCACCACCTGCCCGAGCACCGCGCCGAGCAGGCCCCACCACCCCGCCCACACCGGGCCGAGCATCAGCGGCAGCACGGTGAAGTAGGTGATCCACAGATCCAGCACCGGCGCGCGCGCACACGCCTCGCTTGCCGCGCGCCCCCACCGGCCCAGGCGGGGCAACAAGTGCAGCACCCCCGCGCCGATCAGCATCCCCAGGGCCACGGCCCCGGCGACGGGGAGAATATCAGTAACAATGGCATCTGGCATCACTTACGCTCCATGCCGGCGGGCCGGCGGTTCGTCGTGCTCAAGCTGGAAACCCCCGCGCCACCACCAACGTCCAGCCACGAATTCTCAAACCCCCCGATGACAAGATCAAAAGGTGCGTCTATCCTGTAACGCTCGTCATCGCAACCACACCCGCTCATGAGACGCTCCCCTTGACACTACACCTTCCCGTCGCCTCCGATGTTACGGCCCATGCCGATCCTGTCCATCCCCGCGGCCGCCACGCCCGCGTCCTGCTCGTCAGCGTGTTCGGCCCCTACGCGCGCGACGACGAGCATGGCAGCCGGGCCATCAACCCGATGGAGCTCTATCACAACCAGGTCACCCGCGTTCAGGGGCCCTTCTCCCTGCGCATGTTCCACCGCTCCTGGGGCCTGATGCTCATCCAGGCCAA
>SLDI01000523.1:0-10055 GCA_007125385.1 Phycisphaeraceae bacterium
AGGCTGTCGATGGTGAACTCGGCGAGGAAGCCGAGCTTGCCGAAGTTGATCCCGAGCAGGGGGATCTGGCGTTCGAGCAGGGCGCGGGCCTGGGAGAGCATGGTGCCGTCGCCGCCGAGGACGATGGCCAGGTCGGCCCGGGGCAGCTCGCGCA
This sequence comes from Phycisphaeraceae bacterium, assembly GCA_007125385.1. Lineage (GTDB taxonomy): Bacteria > Planctomycetota > Phycisphaerae > Phycisphaerales > Phycisphaeraceae > SKPT01. The sequence continues at coordinate 155 of SLDI01000523.1, forward strand.
CGCGCTGGGGCGTGAGTGAGCCGGTGTCGGCCTCGGCGACGATCTCGACGCGTTCGGCGAGCCAGGGTCGCAGGGCGCGCAGGGCTTCGGTCACGGGTTGCTTGGTCTTGTTGGCGAGGATCATCACGCGGCGGATGGGCGGCAGCGTGGGGGGCTGGTTGGTGCGGGAGGCGGCCATGGGCGGTTCCGTCGTCGCGTGGCGTTTGCAATGCCGGGCGGGGCATTGGCCGATCAAGAGGATAACGGGGGGAGGGGAAAATGCAGAATTCGGAATGCAGAATGCAGAATGCGGAGCGGGGACGGGGGTTTTGGTGAATGGAGGTTGGTGTGCAGGCGATTGTTTTTGATGGTGACGAGGTGCGGGTGGAGGCGAATCGCGCGCGGCCGGAGGCGGGGGCGGGGGAGGTGATCGTTCGGCCGACGCGGATGGGCGTGTGCGCGACGGACCTGGAGATCTGCAAGGGTTACATGGGGTTCCAGGGCGTGCTGGGGCACGAGTTCGTGGGGGTGGTGGAGGAGGCCGCGGGCAAGGACGGGCGCAAGTGGGTGGGCAAGCGCGTGGTGGGGTCGATCAACTGCGTGTGCGGGCGCTGCGACATGTGCCGGTCGGGGCTGAGCGAGCATTGTCGTCAGCGGACGGTGCTGGGGATCGCCGGGCGTGACGGCTGCTTCGCCGAGGCGTTCGCGCTGCCGGCGCGGAACCTGCTGGAGGTGCCGGAGTCGGTGGACGATGACCGGGCGGTGTTCGTGGAGCCGCTGGCGGCGGCGTTTCAGATCCTGCGGCAGTTGACGGTGGAGGGTCGGCCCTACATTACGGTGCTGGGCGACGGCCGGCTGGGGCTGCTGTGTGCGCAGGTGATGAGCCGGCTCAACGCGCGCGTGCGCGTGCTGGGCAAGCATGCGGAGAAGCTGCAACTGTGCGAGCGATGGGGGATCAAGCATCGGCTGGTCGAGGAGGTGGGGCTGAGGCAGGACCAGGACGTGGTGGTGGACTGCACGGGCTCGGCGAGCGGGTTGGAGACGGCGATGGCGATGGTGCGGCCGCGGGGCACGATCGTGATGAAGACGACGGTGGCGCCGAGCCAGCGGAAGGTGGACCTGTCGCCGCTGGTGGTCAACGAGGTGCAGCTCATGGGCAGCCGGTGCGGCCCGTTCGCGGATGCGCTCGCGGCGTTGTCGGCGGAGCAGGTGGACGTGGTGAGTCTGATAAGCCGGCGGATGCGGCTGGCGGACGGGGCCAAGGCGCTGGCGGCGGCGGGGCGCAAGGGGGTGTTGAAGGTGCTGCTGGAGCCGTGAGGAAATTCAGAATTCAAAATTCAGAATGCAGAATTCGGAATTCAGAATCAATATTCAAAATGCGTGTTAGAGCGCCTTCAACCCATTCGTAGCGGTTCGGGTGCCACTGACAAGCGGAGTCCGCGGAGCTTGTCAGTGCGAATCGGCGTGACGGCCACGCATGGCGTTCCGCACTGACAAGGCCGAGGACGGCCTTGTCAGTGGCACCCGCTACGATTGCAATGAGAGCGTGCGGACGTGGAGGTCAGTGCGCGATGGTCAGTGGTTCGGGGGTGAGCTCGGGGGCGATGAGGTCTTCGTAGGTCTCGCGTCGGCGGATGGTGGCGGCGTGGTCGGCGTCGACGAGGATCTCGGCGGGACGGGGCATGGCGTTGTAGTTGCTGGCCATGACCATGCCGTAGGCGCCGGCGCCGAAGACGGCTAGCCGCTGGCCGCGCTGAAGCCTGGGCAGGGCACGGTCGCGGGCGAGGTAGTCGCCGGTCTCGCAGATGGGCCCGACGACGTCGCAGGCGGTCAGGCCGGGCAGGGCGAGCGAGGCGGTGCGGGTGGTGGGGGTGAGGCCGGGCTCGACCTGCGTGGGCCAGATGAAGTGAAAGGCGTCGTAGAGCGTGGGCCGGAGCAGGTGGTGCATGCCGGTGTCGACGATGACGAAGGTGCGTGAGCCGCCCTGCTTGACGTAGAGGACTTCGGTGAGCAGGACGCCGGCGTTGGCGGCGATGGTCCGGCCGGGCTCGAGGATGACGCGGCCGCCGGCCTTGTGGAACGGCTCGAGCAGGGGGACGATGCGGGCCGCGTAGTCGTCGTAGCGCGGGGATTGGTCGGACTCGTAGTCGGCGCCGAAGCCACCGCCGATGTCGATGGCGTCGATGTTGTGGCCCTGGCTGGCGAGCTCGTCGACGAGGGCCAGGGCCTTGGTGATGGCGTCGACGTAGGGCCCGGGGTCGTAGATGGGCGAGCCGATGTGCAGGTGCAGGGCGTTGAGCGTCAGGTGCTCGTTGCGGCCGTAGGTTTCGAAAAAGCGTCGGGCGCGGTCGATGTCGACGCCGAACTTGGTTTCCTTCTTGCCCGTGGTGGTTTTGGCGTGCGTGCGGGGGTCGACGTCGGGGTTGATGCGCAGTGCGGCCTGGGCGCGGGCGCCCATCTGGCCGGCGATGTGGGCGATGTTCTCGAACTCGGCTTCGGACTCGATGTTGAACCAGGCGATGCCCGCGTCGAGGGCCTGCCGGATCTCGCTGTCGGTCTTGCCCACGCCGGCGTAGACGACGCTGGCCATGTCGGCGCCGGCGTGCCGGGCGCGGAAGAGCTCGCCGCCGGAGACCACGTCCATGCCGGCGCCGCGCTGGACGAGGCGTTTGAGGATGTGGATGTTGCCGCAGCTCTTGACGGAGTAGCAGATGGTCGGGGCCAGGGGTGCGAAGGCGTGGGCGAGGGCGTCGTGGTGGTGGTCGAAGGTGCGCTGGGAGTAGACGAACAGGGGGGTGCCGGCGGCGTCGGCGAGCCCGTCGAGGGGGAGGTCTTCGCAGTGGAGCTGGCCGTGGCGGTACTCGAAGTGGTCCATCGTCTGGGGGGTTTCCGGGGTGAAACGGGTGGCTGGCGGGAATGCTGGGTCCGGAACCGGGGATTCTAGCGTGACGGCCGGGGGCGAGGCGGCCGGGCGATCGCTGCGTGCGTGTGGCGGGGGGGGGCCGAATCATCCGCCCGCCCGCCGGGTGTGGGCCCGGGCCCGCCGGTTCGCCGCCGGGGTGGGCGTTGCCCTTTCTCGAAGCTCGCCGGGTGGGGATTGCCCCCAGGGTGCGGTTTCGGCGGTGGCGCGGGTGATCCCGGTTAATCGAGGCGGGGCGCGGACCGATTCTGGATTACAGCCATGACTCGCGTGCTGCTGATGAACGACAACCCGGCTTTGCGTCGATCGCTGCGTCGGCTGCTGGAGACGTCGCCGGGGCTGGCGGTGGTGGGGGAGGTGGCGTTGACGGTCGGGGCCGAGGGTGACGGTGGCCCAGGCCGGGGTGGCGCCGGTGGCGGGGGGAGTGTGGAGGAGGGCGAGGCGCTGTCGTCGCTGACGGGGCAGGTGGACGTGGTGGTGGTGGACGTGGGGATGGACGTGGGGCGTGCGGCGAAGCGGGTGGAGCAGTTGCGGCAAGAGCTGGGGGCGGTGCGGGTGATCGCGACGACGATGATGCCCGAGCCGGACGCGACGCAGCGGCTGTGCGAGGCGGGGGCCGAAGCGGTGCTGGACAAGGCCGGGCCGGTGTCGAGCCTGATCGAGGCGATCCGCGGCGGGCCGGCGGATTGACGAAGGGGGCGGCGTGCACGTCCGATTCGTGGCCAACGAGCGACGCGGTAAGGTGGGTGTCACTGGCGGCTTGTCGCCTCGGCGCCGCCGACGGCGTGGTCGGTCGAAATCGTGCGACAAGAAGGCGTTTGCAGGGCAGATGGGCTTCGGTGCGCCTGCGCACTGGCGGGCACGCCGCCAGTGGCACCCCCGAGCGTCGTTTGTGAAGGTGGGGATGGGCGGGTAAGTTGGCGGGCTCCGCAGCCAAGGAGCCTGTCGTGAGCGAGACGATCCCGCACTATTTTCGGCCGCAGTGGATCCAGCGCGACGAGCGTCGGCTGGACGTTGACGTGTGCGTGTATGGCGGGACGGCGTCGGGGGTGGTGGCGGCGTGCGTGGCGACGCAGCGCGGGCGGTCGGTGGTGCTGCTGAACCCCGGCGTCTACCTGGGCGGGATGACCACCGGCGGGCTGAGCTGGACCGACTCGGGCAAGAAGCACGTGATCGGCGGGATGTCGCGGCGCTTCTACCAGGCGTGCGGCCGGCGCTACGGGCGTGACGAGGAATGGCTGTTCGAGCCGGGCGTCGCGCAGCAGGTGATGGACGCGTGGGCGGCCGAGCATGACGTGCCGGTGCATCATCGCCAGTACCTGGACAAGGTGGAAGTCGATGGCCAGCGCATCGTGGCGGTGCGGATGCTCTCGGGGCTGGAGGTGCGGGCGAGGATGTTCGTCGACGCGACGTATGAGGGTGACCTGCTGGCGAAGGCGGGCGTGCCCCACACGATCGGGCGCGAGTCGAACGCGGTGTATGGCGAGACGCTCAACGGCGTGCAGCCGCGGGACAAGCACCAGTTTTCGCACGCGGTGGATCCGTACGTGGAGACGGGCGAGGCGGCGTCGGGGACGCTGCCGTGGGTTCACGAGGGCGAGATCGGGCCGGCGGGCTCGGGCGATCATCGCATCCAGGCGTACAACTTCCGCGTGTGCCTGACGGACAAGCCGGAGCTGCGCGTGGCGTGGCGCAAGCCGGCGGGATATGACGCCAGCGAGTACGTGCTCGGGGCGCGGTGGTATCACAGCGAGAAGAACCGGTACAACGAGACGCTGCGCGACGATGGCGAGCTGGCGAAGTTTGACCGCCTGAGCGTGCGGCACAAGGTGGACGCGAACAACCATGGGCCGTTCAGCAGCGACTACATCGGTGCGAACTGGGCCTGGCCGGAGGCGTCGTACGCGCAGCGGGAGGCGATCTTCCAGGCGCACCGGGTGTATCAGCAGGGGCTGTACTGGTTCTTCGCCAACGACGATTCGGTGCCGGGGCGCTACCGCGAGGCGTACGGGCGATGGGGCCTGGCGTCGGACGAGTTCGTCGAGACGGGGCATTGGCCGCACCAGTTGTACGTGCGTGAGGCGAGGCGGATGGTGGGGGATTACGTGCTGACGGAGCATGACTGCATGCACCGCGCGGCGTGCGAGGACCCGGTGGGGATGGGCTCGTACACGGTGGACTCGCACAACGTCTCGCGCTTCGTGCGTGACGGGCGTGTGCTGAACGAGGGGGACGTGCAGGTGCCGCCGGCCGGGCCGTACGGGATCAGCTATCGGTGCATCGTGCCGCCGCGGGGCAGCGTGGCGAACCTGGCGGTGCCGGTGTGCGTGTCGACGAGCCACATCGCCTTCGGGTCGGTGCGGATGGAGCCGGTGTTCATGATCCTGGGCGAGTCGGCGGCGCTGGCGATGGACCTGGCCCTGGGTGAGGGGGCGGCCTTGCAGGAGGTGGGCTACGACGCGCTGCGGCCGGAGCTGGAGGCGGCGGGGCAGGTGCTCGAGGCACCATCGCGCAAGTAATGTTGGCCATCGGGTGCCCAACGCCGTGAACTCTGGCTGCAGGGTGGGTAGGGCGCAGCGAAACCCACCACGCTGGCCGGGGATCCCCGCCGCGACCGGTGGGTTTACCGGCGTTCGCCGGTGCCGCAACCATCGCTGCGCTCTACCCACCCTACATCAGCGCCGCCACATGATCGTTCACGGCGTTGGGCGCCACTGACAAGCGGAGTCCGTGGAGCTTGTCAGTGCGACAGTGTGCGACGCGCGTCGATGGCGTCACGCACTGACAAGGCCGACGACGACCTTGTCAGTGGCACCCAGACGTCGGTGGTTGTCCGGGCCGATGCGGGCGCCTAGGCTCGGGCAGCGGCAGGAGCTCTGCGTGGACGTTGAGAACCCGCGAAAGGGGGTTGGCGATGTTTTTGCGCATTGACAAGCTGCCGGTGGAACTGCCCGCGTCCACGCGCGTCGATCCGGAGTCGGCGTCGGCGGTGCAGGAGCTGATGGGCGGGCGCTTCGGGGAGATGTCGACGTTCAACAACTACTTCACGCAGAGCATGAACCTGCGCGGCAAGGCCAAGCTCGGGCCCTACTACGAGCTGGTGGCCAACATCGCCGCGGAGGAGCTGGGGCACATTCAGCTCGTCGGCGCGGCGATCAACTCGCTGCTGAACGGGCCGGCGGGCTCGGGCGACAACGACGGCGAGGTGCGGGCCACCCCGATCCACGACGTGACCGACACGGTCAACCAGTACAATCCGGCCCACTTCATCGCGGCGGGGCGCAACGCGCTGCCGGTGGACGCGGGCGGTAAGCCGTGGACGGGCGATTACGTCTTCAGTAGCGGGAACCTGATCCTGGACCTGCTGCACAACTTTTTCCTGGAGAACACGGCCAGGACGAACAAGCTGCGGGTGTACCAGATGACCAAGGACCCGGCGGCGCGGGAGATGCTGGGATACCTGTTCGTGCGCGGCGGGGTGCACGCCGCGGCGTATGGCAAGGCGCTGGAGAAGCTCACGGGCACGAAGATGAACGACATGCTGCCGATCCCCAAGATCGGCAACGAGACGTTCCCCGAGGCGAAGAAGTACATGGACATGGCCAGCCACACGAAGCTGTATCGGCTGAGCCCGGAGGACTACAAGCACCTGGACGCGATCTGGGAAGGCGAGAGCCCGGACGGCGGGCGGTGCGAGGTGGTCGACGGGCCGCCGGAGCCCATGGGCGATCATGTCCCGCTCGATGGCATCGGCTCGGCGTTCGCGCCGGAGTATCACCCGGAGGAGGTGTTTGAGATGGCGCAGAAGCTGTACAACAAGGCGCGGGGATAGGGGGCGCCCAGGAATTCAGAATTCAGAATGCAGAGTTGGACGTGTCTCGCCGGGGGCTGGACGTGGAGGGGTGGTGGTTGTGGGGCGCGGCGGTGGCCGGGCGGTGGCGGGACGCGGTTAGAATGGGGGCATGGGTCTGTTCGATGGCACGCCGTTGGAGCGGCCGGTGACCTGCGCCGCTTGCGGGCAGGCGAGCGATCGGTGCGCCTGTCCGCGTGATGCCCGGGGCAACGTCGTGTTGCCTGCCGATCAGCCGGCGCGGGTGCGGCGGGAGAAGCGGCGCGGCAAGTGGGTGACGGTGGTGACGGGGCTGGACCCGGTGGCGTCGGATCTGCCGGGGCTGGTCAAGCGGCTGAAGCGGCGCTGCTCGGCGGGCGGGGCGGTGCGCGACGATGGGCTGGAGGTCCAGGGCGATCATTGCCAGGCGGTCATGGCGGAGCTGACGGCGCTGGGGTATCCGGCCAAGCGGGCGGGGGGGTGAGAAAAAAGTTCATCCGGGATTTCCGGGATCGCCCTGAAGGGGCGAAGGGTTGTCAGCAGCAACGATCTCCGCCCCGGCAGGGGCGGAGGCGATGCAGCCTGGCGTGCTGCCTCTGCCCCTGCGGGGCAGGACGTTTCATGGGCACATCATCCACGGGTTCCGCTGCGCTCCACCCGTGGCTACAAGCCAGCACCCCTCCGGGGTGGCATTGTCACGGCGGCCCCGGAATTGCCGGATGAACCTTTTTTTCGTGGGGGTCTCTGAAAAACCGCGAAGAAGCGAAGCAGGCGAAGGGCGCGAAGGGGGGGCATTGGGTCTATGACCATTGAATGGTTGATTTTACCCAGGTGGGACGTACTCAGGGTGCCCCGGCTTGACCGCGAAGCGGCAAGCCGTGCGATCGTCGGCACGTGCACGGCTTGCGCTTCGGGACAAGCCACGGCACCCCACGACTTGGGGTTAACTCAACCATTCAAGGATCAATGATTGCCTGTGCCCTGGGGGCTTCGCGGTTCTTCGCTTCTTCGCGGCTTGTCGAAGGATTCATTGGTATTCGGGGTTCTCAGAGGCCTTCGCGGTCTAAGCGCTGACGGCTACGCCGCCGGGATGGCAGGCGGGCGGGATGAAGGCCTCACGCGGGGAGACGGGGTCGCGTCCGGGCGAGGGGACGGGCGCAGGGGGCCGGACAAGTCTCAGAGAATGAGCCCAACTGACTTTTCGGCGGCCGGAGCGTGCCGAGGCGGGCCTCCGGCGCCGCGGGTTCGTGTAGTGTGGTGTGTGACGCTCCAGTGGGGCGTTGCGCGTTTCAGGAGGTTCACGTCGACTGATGGAGGGACAGAGATGAGCGGTATTGATCGTCTTTTGCGGCTGGGATTGGTTGCCGCCATCGCGGCGGGGCTGTTTGCAGCGCCGGCGGCCGGTGACAATGGTGCGACGTACCAGTGGATGGGCGCCAACGCCATCGACATCAGCGACACGGATGTCGAGTTTGAGCTGAACTGGGAACCGATGGGCGTGCCTGGGCCCGGGGACACGGCCGTGTTCGCGTGGGCGAGCGTGGACGAGGCGTACTGGCTTCCCATCGTCATCGAGGCCGGGGTGTTCAACCCCGACCACATCGAGCTGCTGGCGCCCGGTCACGGCCACGCGCGGGGCAACCTGGTGTTCCACACCGACTTTGAGCTCGAGACGCTGACGCTGATCACCGGTTTTATCAGCGAGGTCCGCGGCGAGGTGGAGGTTGGCGACGCCGCCGGCGAGACGCCGCACACGCTGACGCTCACCGGCGAGCGGCCGCTGTCGTTCGGCGGCGGGCGCGGTGGCTGGGCGAGCATCGAGTTGCACGCCGGTTCGACCCTCGAATTCGCCGGGGCGAGCCACATCTTCGACGCGTTCAATGAGGATGGCTGGTACCAGTCGCACACGAACACCAACCATGGGACGAACCCGCTGCGTGGTGATGGGCAGGTGCGGTTCACCGCCGCCGAGGCAACGATCACGCTGGGCGACCCGGGCACGTTCACGCGCCAGCCCGGGGAGCGGGTGGCGCCGAGCATCAGCCTGAGCCAGCAGGAGTTGTGGGTCGATCCGAGCCAGAGCTGGCTCAACCCGTCGGGGGCGGGCAGCATTCAGATCACGGCCAAGGCCGAGACCGACGTGGTGCACGCCATCGGAGGCGGGCGGCTGGACAACCTGGGGCAGGTGGCGCTTCAGCTTCGCCACAGCCTCTCGGCCAACGACGCTGTGACCCTGGCCGGCGGGACCTACCAGAGCCTGGAGGTGTACGGCCATCTGACGAGTCGCTACCTGAATTTCGTCAACCTGACCGATGAGGTGACGCTCGTCGGCGGCAATGTCGTGCCGGGTCAGCCGGAGATCGTGGAGGATGATGAGGTCGTCCAGGAGGAGATCCTGGCCCAAGAGGGCGAGTACGGGCTGGTGCTGCGTCTGAACAACGCCCCGGGGGCGATCTTCCAGACCCAGGGCGAGGTGCTCAACGTCGATCGGGGTGTGCTGCTGGAGCGCACCAACGGGCAGGAGCCCAACGCCGACGGTTTCAATCCCGCCACCCATCCCGGCGGGCGCATCGCACTGCACGCGTCGGGGTCGGTGGTGAACATCGGCGGTGACCTGGTCCTGCGCGACGACGTGCTGCCCGGCGTCGTGGAGTTCGGCGCGGACCGCGAGCCCAACCGCGTGGGCATCGCCGGGGATGAGGAGACGGAGATCAATCTTTTCGGGAGTTTTTCCGCCAGCACCCGGGCCTACGGCTGGGGCGGTCTGCACGAGTCGACGGTGCGGATGCTGGGCGACGGCGTCAGCTACGAGGTTGCGGCGGACCCGCGCCAGGCCATCGCCAGCCAGACGTTCGCTGTGGGGCACTTCCAGGTGGGCGACGACGAGAACGCCGCCAACGTCCAGCTCGTCAACGAGTTCCTGAACGACAACCAGTTCGATGCCGAGGACAGCTCCACCCGCACGAGGGACGGCGAGGTGCTGCTGGTCGACCAGTTGACGATCAGCTCCGGCTCGACGCTGGACGTCAATGGCCAGGGTGTGGTGATCCATGGTTCGCTGGACATCGCCACCAACGGCGGGACGCTGGACCTGAACACGGATGAGAGCCTGAGCGATGGCGACATTGTGTGGAGCTTCTTCGGCGCCGGCGACCAGACGTCGACGTGGGACA
>SLDI01000066.1:0-2585 GCA_007125385.1 Phycisphaeraceae bacterium
CGGAGAACCCTCATTATACCCGTCCCGGGCGGGCCCTGCCGGCGGCACGGGCGTGCGCGTCGAGCCGCCGGGGAGCGCCACTGAGAATCCCGCCCTTCGCTCGCGGACTCGCTCAGGACGGGCGTGAACAGGCGCGGCCTGAGCCGGTCTGGCCCCCCCTGCCGCGCTGCCCTGCGCTGCCGGCGCGAGCCCGCGGCGCCGATCACCTACAATCCCCGCCCATGAACGCCCACGCCCCGGCCATCGGCATTGAGACCGTAAGCCTCGCCAACCGGGACGCGCGGGCCGAGCACATCGTCAAGCGCTATGGCGATTCGCTGACCGGGCGGGTGCTGGACGTCGGCTGCGACACGCGGCGGATCAAGAAGCTGCGCCCGGAGCTGGACTACTTCGGCGTGGACATCGGCGGCGAGCCGGACATGCAGATCGACCTTCAGGCCGCCGGCGCTCTGCCGCTGGACGACGCGAGCTTCGACACGGTGGTGTGCACCGACGTGCTCGAGCACCTGGACAATCTGCACGCGATCTTCGCCGAGCTCTTGCGCGTCTGCCGGGGGCGGGTGATCCTGTCGCTGCCCAACTGCTGGTACAGCTTCCGCCGCCCGATCGCCAAGGGGCGGGGCGAAGCGCGGCACTATGGCCTGCCGCTCGAGCCGCCGCCGGACCGCCACCGCTGGGCCTTCAACGCCGAGCAGATCGTCGCCTTCCTCGCGGCGCATCAGGCGACGCACGGCTACCGCATCGCCGAGCTCGACGCCAGCATCAACCCGGGGCTGCGCAACCAGGTGCGCCGCCTGCTCTGGCCGCGCATGCGCTACCTCAACCGCTACGCCCACACCGTCTGGGCGGTGCTCGAGAAGCAGTGATTCAGCAGCGTCGCCCCCATCGGGTGCCATGTCCTTCTCGATACGGCACGTAGGGTGGGTAGAGCGCATGCGAAACCCACCATGTGGATGGTGAATCGTCGACAAAACCGGTGAATCTTGCTGCGCTCGAACCGCTACGTCAGAACCGATGCCGCAGCCCCAGCACCAGAAAGTTCGACCCGCCCTCGCCGCCCCACAGCCCGAACACCCCGGAGCGGTGATGGATGCGCCCCACCACGCTCCACCGCGCCCCGGGCAGGCCCGCCTCGAGCTCGACGAGCAGGTGGTAGATCACACGCTGATCCGGGCGCTCGAGGATCGGCCGCTCCGTCGCAAACGAGATCCCGTGCCCGATCGCTGCGCCGGTGTAGACGTAATCCTCCCACGGAAAACGCTGCCAGCGCAGCACCAGGGCGGCGTTGGCCTCCCAATGCTCCTGGCTGCCCCAGTGGCGGTAGAACGAGCCCTCCACCTCCCAATGCGCCCCGCCTTCGAACGACGTGCCGAACACCCGGCCGAGCCCCGCGCCGCCGATGTAGGAGTCGGTGAACTGCACATCCTTGAGCGCAATGACATGCACGAACCGCGTGTCCACGTGCTGGCCAAGGTAGCCCGTGACATGCCACGGGTGCTCGGGCATGAACGGGTCTGCCGCCCGGGCGTCGGCGCCCGACAGCACGGCCGCGAGTGCGACAATGGCGATGGCGAGCGAGCCGGGGCTTCGATGCTCCCGAGTTTGGGTCCCACGCAACGCGGTGAGCTTTCGTTGTAGGGTGGGTAGAGCGCAGCGAAACCCACCACGAACGTCGTGGAACCACGCCCAGCGTGGTGGGTTTCGCTTCGCTCTACCCACCCTACATTCCGCCGCCGGCCCATTCACCGTCGCGGCCAACCGCCGCACGCCGCTCATATCAGCAGCGATGCCGGGTTCTCCAGCATCTGCTTGAGGCTCTGCAAGTACTCCGCCGCGATCGCCCCGTCGACCACGCGATGGTCGGCCGACATCGTCACCGTCATCTCCTGGCCCACCACGATCTCCCCGTCACGCACCACCGGCTTCTCAACCGCCGCGCCGATGGCGAGGATCGCCGCCTGGGGCGGATTGATGATCGCCTCGAAGTGATCGACGCCGAACATCCCCAGGTTGCTCAGCGTGATGGTGCCGTCGGCCATCTGCTCGGCCTTGAGCCCGGAGCCGCGGGCCTGCTCGGCGAGGCTCCGCGTCTGCTCGCTGATCGCCCGCAGGCCCAGGTTCTGCACGTCGCGGATGACCGGCACCACCAGCCCGCCGCCGCGCTCCTCGGGCAGGGCGACGGCGACGCCGACGTTGACGCTGGCGTGGACCTGGATGGTCCCGTCGCTCCAAGAGGCGTTGACCATGGGGTGGCGCGTGCAGGCCAGCGCCGCGGCGCGGACGATGAAGTCGTTGACCGAGAGCTTGATGCCCTGACTCTCGAGCTGGTCGTTGAGCGTCTTGCGCAGCTTCAGCAGCGGGGCCATGTCGATCGCGAGGGTGACGGTGAAGTGGGGGATGGTGGTCTTGGACTCGACCAGGCGCTTGGCGATGGTCTTGCGCATGTTGGACAGCTCGATGGTGCGGGCCTCGAGCTGAGCGGGGGCGGCGGCCGGCGCGGGGGCGGGGCGCTCGGGCGCTTTCTGCTTGCCGGCGGGGGGGCCGGCCTCGGCGGCGGCGAGCACGTCGCGCTTGATGATCCGCCC
>SLDI01000259.1:0-2573 GCA_007125385.1 Phycisphaeraceae bacterium
ACACCTTCGGCACGACGCTGGGCGAGTTGATGCAGTTCATGAGCGACGCCCTGGGCATTGCGACCGAGGTCAGCGGCGGGGTGAGCGTTGACGACGGCGTGATCCAGATCGAGGGCAACGCGGGCACCGCCAATCATCTGCGCCTGCGCGACGTGGACATGCGCATCAACGCGCACGAGGCCCCCGGCGCGCCGTTCGTCATCACCGAGCAGGCCGAGGCCGTCGGCGAGTCGACGCGTACGAGTTTCGCGGCCTTTGACAGCCTGGGCAACGAGATGACGCTGGATCTGACCATCGCGTTCGACAGCCGCGACGACCTGGGCACGACGTGGCGGTATCACGTCCAGAGCGACGACCATCAGGCGCTCAGCCGGCACATGGGCTCGGGGGTCATGCGGTTCAACAACCACGGCGCGTTCGTCAGCGCCACGGAGGAGGCGTTCAGCGTCGAGCGCGGCGGCACCGGCGCCCTGACGCCGCAGACGATCAACCTCAACTTCACCGGCGCCAACCAGAACCTCTCGGCCCTGGCGGGGACCACCAGCGAGGTCGCGTCGATCGACCGCGACGGCTCGGCACTGGGCACGCTCACCGACTTCGACATCGCCCAGGACGGCATGATCAGCGGGATCTTCTCCAACGGCCTGCGCCGTGACCTCGGGCAGGTCGCCACCGCGACGTTCACCAACAACCAGGGCCTGGAGGAGGCGGGCGGCAACCTCTACCGCGCCACCGCCAACAGCGGGCCCGCGGGCATCAGCAACCCGGGCACGGGCGGGACGGGGCGGCTGATCGGCCGGGCGCTGGAAATGTCCAACGTCGACCTCGCCCACGAGTTCATCGACATGGTGCGCGCGACCACCGGGTTCAGCGCCAACTCCCGCGTGCTGACCACCAGCGACCGCCTGCTTCAGGAGCTGATGAACATCGGCCGATAAGAATAGCCGCGGGCAGGGTGAGTCCGCGCCATGACCGGAAACCGCGAAGACGCGAAGAAAGCGAAGGGCGCGGAGGGGATTGACGTCGCCTTTGTCAGTCCGAAAGCTTTTTCGCGATCCTCGCTTCCTTCGCGTCTTCGCGGTTGAGACCGTTGCATTGGTGTTCATTCGTGGCCGGCCTCTGCATGATCAGCGTTCATCGACTCAACGGCAAGCGTATCGTGGTCAACGCCGAGCTCATCCGCACGGTCGAGGCCAACCCCGACACCACCATCACACTGGTGAACGGCGATCACATCCTCGTCCAGGAACCGGTGGACCGCGTCGTCGAGCTCGTCGTCGAGTATGGGCAGAGTCTGCGACGGATGATGCCCATTGACTGAACGGGGTTCGTTCCCGTTTCCCTCCTGATCCTGATTCCAGATCGGAATGCCCCCCCAGAAATCCCGCCCTTCGCCCCCGCCACGCGCGGACTCGCTCAGGACGGGCGTTAACCGGAGGGGCACCATCGCGGTGGGGTGGGGGGCGACGTGTGTGCGGGTTGTGAGGAACGTGTGGATCGGGCAAGGGTGTTGGAGCTAAGTTGCCGTGCGGGATGCACATCTTGCAAGGTTCGACCGGTGTAAACCGATAAACCGTTATTGGGGAGTTCGATCCGCCGCCGCGCCTGAGGTACGTCATGGACCTGGGGATACTTTTTGGTTTCATCGGCACGTGGGTGCTGATCATCTGGACGCTGCTGGCCGGCGGCGAACCGCACGCGTTCGTCAACCTGCCGGGCATCCTGCTGGTGATCGGCGCCTCGGGCACGGTGCTGTTCTTCGCGTTCCCCGCGCGCAACGTCCAGCGGATCGTGGGCGTGATCAAGAAGGCGTTTTTTTCGCAGTCCAAGCCCGTGGACAAGCTCATCGAGGATCTCGTCTCCTACGCCGAGATCGCCCGGCGTGACGGCATCCTGAGCCTGGAGAACACGACCAAGGAGATCGAGGACCCGTTCATCGTCCGCGGCATCCAGATGGCGGTCGACGGCACGGACCCGGAGCTGATCGAGCAGATCATGGACACCGAGCTGGACAACCTTGTCGAGCGTCACGAAGCCGGCCGGGGCATGCTCGAGGCGCTGGGCCGGTATGCGCCCAGCTTTGGCATGATCGGCACGCTTATCGGACTGGTCATCATGCTGGTGAACCTCGACGACCCCGCCAAGCTCGGGCCCGGCATGGCGGTGGCGATCCTGACGACGCTCTACGGCGTGATCATCGCCAACGCCATCGCGCTGCCCCTGGCGGACCGCCTGCAACAGCGCTCCGGCGAGGAGGTGCTCTACAAAACCATCATCATCAAGGGTGTCATGGCGATCCAGAGCGGCGACAACCCCCGCATCGTCGAGCAGAAATTGCGCACCTTCCTCCCGCCGGCGCAGCGCGGCGTCGAGGAGGAGCAGGACGCGGCATAGCCCGGATGATTTACCACAGAGACATGGAGGCACAGAGCGATCACTGAGAACGTGTGTGAAAAGTTTCTTTGGCGGTGCCCCACAGCACGCCGCAGGCTGCTGTGTGCGATCGCCCGTGGATGGCCGCCGCACACAGCACCCTCCGGGATGCTGTGTGGCACCCATCTCACACACGTTCT
>SLDI01000164.1:0-2571 GCA_007125385.1 Phycisphaeraceae bacterium
AAGCCTCCTTTCTGGGACTGGGGCGTTTCCGCTGATACGACCGATACGCCCCCAAGCGTACCAGCGGGAGGCTTGCTTCATAGATTCACTGGCGGCTTGTCCGCCAGTGCCTGGACGCCGACACGCCCCGGCCGCTCCGCCGGCGAGGCTCCAGTAAGCGGGAGATCCTGACCATGATCACACGCATGCTCATCATCGCCCTGGCCTGCACGCTCATGCCCCTCAGCGTCGGCTGCGCCGCGACGCCGGCAGCCGACGCGCGGCAGTTGGCCGACCAGCTCGCCCAGGCCCTGGCGCACCGGGACATCGAGCGGATCACGCGCGATCTGCCGCGGCGGTCGACCTCGCCGGCGACGGATCGGCACTCGGCCGTCGTGCCGATCCCGCATCATCATGACGTGGCGTACGACCTGCCGCGCTACGACGTGTTCATCGCCCGCGGCGGCGACGCTTACATCAAGATCAGCGGCGGATACGCCGGCGGCGTGCAATGGCGCGGGCCGGTCGACCTCGAGGCCGTGCTCGACCAGCAGGACGATGCGCACACCACGCGTCATACGAAGCCGGATTATTGACCATTGAATGGTTGATTTACCCAGATGGGACGTGCTCAGGGTGCCACCGCTTGACCGTGAAGCGGCAAGCCGTGCGGCGGCCGATGGAGGCACCCGCTGAGCACGTTTTCCGCCCGGTCCTCATCCAGCCGCTCCGAGCCTGACAAGTTTGGGCACGTGGTCCATGGATGGTATATTCCAAGGCTCGTGCCCGTCGGGCGGCTGTCCGCCGGCGGTTCATGCTCGCAATGCGGTCGCCGGAGTAATTTCGCATGGGCATCAAGATCGCCTTCATCGGCGCCGGGAGTGTCGGGTTCACGCGCACGCTGGTGCGCGACATCCTGAAGGTTCCCGAGCTTGCGGACACGCACTTCGCGTTTCACGACATCTCCGAGCGCAACCTCGACATGGTCGAGCGGATCTGCCGCAAGGACATTGAGGCCAACGGCCTGCCGGCGCGGATCACGCGGCACCTTGAGCGTCGCCCGGCCGTGGAGGGCGCACGCTACGTCATCAACTGCACGCGCATCGGCGGGCTGGAGGCGTTCGCCACCGACATCGACATTCCGCTGAAGTACGGCGTGGACCAGTGCGTCGGCGACACGATCTGCGCCGGCGGGATCATGTACGGCCAGCGGAACGTGCCGCAGATCCTCGCGTTTCAGCGCGACATGAAGGAGCTGGCGGCCGAGGGATGCCTCTTCCTGAACTACGCCAACCCGATGGCGATCAACACCTGGGCGGCGCTCGACGCCGCCGACCGCGGCGAAGGCGTGGAGACCGTCGGCCTGTGCCACGGCGTCGAGGGCGGCTGGGCGCAGATCGCCAAGGCCCTGGCGCGCCTGCACGGCGACGAGGACGTGCAGCCGTTCCGCGACGCCGAGGTCATCTGCGCCGGGATCAACCACCAGAGCTGGTACACGCACGTCTACTACAAGGGCCGGCTCGTCGGCCGGGACGAGCTGCTCGAGGCTTTCGAAACCCACCCGGAGTATCGCGAGACGGAGAAGGTGCGCATCGACGTGCTGCGCCGCTTCGGCTGCTACTCGACGGAGAGCAACGGGCATCTGAGCGAGTACCTGCCGTGGTACCGCAAGCGCCCGGAGGAGATCCCGCGGTGGATCTCGGACAAGACGTGGATCGGCGGCGAGACGGGCGGGTACCTGCGCGTGTGCACCGAGGGGCGCAACTGGTTCGAGACGGACTTCCCGCGCTGGCTCGAGGAGGCCGGCCGGCCGCTGAGCGAGTACCGGCGCTCGCGTGAGCATGGCTCGTGGATCATCGAGGCGCGTGAGACGGGGCGACCCTATCGAGGCCACTTCAACGTGCGCAACCACGGCGTGATTCCGAGCCTGCCGGCCGACTGCGTGGTCGAGGCGCCGGGGTGGGTCGACGCCTTCGGGATCAACATGACCGCCAACCTGGAACTGCCGCTGGCGTGCGCCGCGACCTGCCGGGCGAGCATCGACGTGCAGCGCATGGCCCGGGAGGCGGCGGTGCGCGGCGACGTGACGCTGCTGAAGCAGGCGATGCTGCACGATCCGCTGGTGGCCGCGGTGTGCAACCCCGAGGAGGTCTGGCAGATGACCGACGAGATGCTCGTGGCCCAGGCCCAGTGGCTGCCACAGTACGATGCGCAGCAGATCGAGGCGGCGCGTCGTCGCCTGGCCACGCCCACCGTCGCGACGCGCGCGTGGCGCGGGGCGGCCCGGCGGCAGGTGCAGGACGTCGAGGCCCTGCGGGCCGGCAAGCGGGCCCAGGTGCTCGAAGCGGACAAGGCCGGGGCGAGCCAGGCAGGCAATGCCGATTGAACGACGAAGGACGGGACCGCGTGTGGCCTCGCAATCGACGCAGCCTGGTTGGGAGCAGCGCTGGCACCCGTTGCGCCGGCAGTGGGTGGTGATCGCGGCCCATCGCGACGACCGCCCCTGGTCCGGGCAGCAGCACGCCCCGGCGGCCCCGCCGGCGCCCGCGTACGACCCGCACTGCTACCTGTGCCCGGGCAACGCACGTGTCG
>SLDI01000624.1:0-2569 GCA_007125385.1 Phycisphaeraceae bacterium
CAGCTCCAGCATCGTGCGGATGTAGACGTACGTCTTGCCCGTGCCCGTCTCCATCTCCACGGAGAAGTTGGGGAAGCCGACCTGCTCGCCGGCGACGTCGGCCTGGATGGCCCGCAGCGCGTCGTCGGGCGTGATGTTGTTGTGCCGCTGCACCTGCTGGAGGTTGGCCAGGATGTCGCGCTCGTCCAGCACGAGCTGGTTGGGCATGGCCGGCGGCTCATCGCCGCGCAGCTCAAACGACCGGCCGGTGTCGCTGGGCTGGCCCTCGAACAGATCCACGACCGCCTCGACGGCGCGGAGCTGGTATTCCTGGTTGGGGTCGAATTGGAAGTGCACGGGCCGTCTCCTGTCCACGCCTCAGCATCGAATCGTCGTTTGGTGGTCGGCGCGAGATTCTGCCCGGCCGCCGTCGATCGCATCACATCTATTGTCCGGAGCTCCTCTTGACAGGACCTTTCCTACGATTAATCGCCTTGCTTTTCCGCAGCAACTCTGCTTCCGATCGGTCATACTGACGGCGGAGAACGTGCTCAAGAAGATCGAACCCATCGAACAGCGCATCGACGCTGAGATCGGCACCGTGTGAACCAGCATTACTGAGCCACTTCACCGCCATCATCATGGAATGAAGCTCCTTGTCGTTGAGCTTCCGCCCCAGCATCTCGATCCGTGCGTGAAGGCTGTGGCGGCTCTGCCGGCCGTTCTTTCGGGTGCTCCGCGGAATCTTGGCGCTGTCCAGAATCCGTTCGAGCGAGGTGCGGATTCGATTGGCCGCGCTGAAAGGGTCAGACCACGCAACAGCAAATGCGGCCCTGACTGCTTCCCCAATCTCCTCGAGACAATCGTTCGGCATGGAGAAGACCGGTGGCGCCGGTTGGAAGTAGGTGGGCCGGAACTCGCTTGGGTAGCAGGGCTCGCCCGCCTCGTTCGAGTCCTCAACATTTCGATATCGGCCGCAACATACAACCCACTCCTTGCATCGGGGGTTGTTGCACCGAAGGTGGCAAGTGAAGACGCCGGCCACCCAATCCGGGTCCCAAGCAAAATGCTGCCTTGCCTCTCGCGAGGCGGCTTCCTCTGCTTGCCTCATGGTGTCCTTCACCAGAACGAGCCGACCCTCAAGGCACGACGGACACGGCCACAGCGGGGCCATGTGAAGGCGAAAGGGCTCCGTCCACAGCTTGCGACTCTCAGCCATTCGACCACCCAGCCTACCAGCGATTAAACATTACCATCCGTAGTGACACGGGGAAGCTCCGTAATTGAATACACAAGCTGTCTTAGTTCAGACACCTCCGTGGCGTGGTGCACGTCACGCATTTCCTTCGCGTCTGCGGTACCACCGACCCACAACTCGACGAGGTCGCGCACGGACGCTTCCTCGAAGGCGAACGAAACAATGGCCGGTATCACGACTTCTCGGTCACCCGCTTCAAGCACGACAGAATCAATCTTGCGACGCGCCCAGTTGATCAGGTCTCGATGCGCGGACTCAGGACTCACCAGCGGTTCGCCATTCCACTCGCGACGAGTCACCTTGGAGTCATACACGAATCGGATTCCCGACCTCTTTGGCGCTTGGTTCGATCCCACCCACAAGAGGTGCGCTTCTCCAATCCATGTCCCCTGCACCATATGTTCCGTGGCCGTGATCAGGTGAGGCTGGCCGATGCCGAGAATGTGGCTGCCGTTGTAGAAGCGCACCTTATGTTCTTGCGTGGTCGTTGCGGTTTCAGCCATATCTGCCTCCGTTTTTCAAATCGTCCTCAACGGACACTGCAGCGCCAGGTTCGCCGCCAGGGCGTCGTCCAGGGCCGTGTCGCGGCAGACGAACAGGTCGGTGTCGCCGGCGAGGCCCAGCGTGCGCGGGGTGGCGGGGTCGAGCTTGCTGTCGAGCGTGATGTGAAAGTGCTGGCCGCGGTCCGGGTCGCTCACGCGGTAGACGGCGTTGTGCTCACCCCCGGAATCCGCGGCGACGCGCTCGATCCGGCAGTTCAGGCCGTAGCCCGCCGTCTTGATCGCCACCTCGTAGATCACGCCCGCCCCGCCCACGCCCAGGCCGGCGTCGCCCTCCCAGCCCTCGCGCAGCGGGTCCTTGAACAGACGCAACTGCTCCGCCAGCGCGGCCCCGTCCGCCTCCTCGCCCTCGGCCATCTCCCACTGGCGGTAGTGACTCTCGGCCAGGCGGAACGTGCGGAAGCCAAGGTCAGGCTCCACCGAATCAGCAGGCTTCAGCTTTGATTCACGGTCTTTTTGCAGCCTATCACGTACCGCGCGCCATCGCCGTAGGCCAACGTCGGCGATCGTCGGAAAGTCCTCCCGGCCTGTTGCCTCGGGCAATTGAATCATGATCGAGCGCAGGTTCATGTCATCGGATTCGTTCACTTCGAGTACAGCCTGAGCTGTCGAGCAGGACCCTGCGAAGAAGTCCATGACGATCGCGTCTGGGGTTTGAAAGCAGGTAACCATTCACACCGATCAGAGCAGCAAGGGCGAGGTGCGCCCCATGAAGTGCGCCCTGACCGCCTCGGCGATGAACGTGTAAGCCGAGCGCTGCTGCTGGCGGCAC
>SLDI01000689.1:0-2564 GCA_007125385.1 Phycisphaeraceae bacterium
CGCCGGCCCATCCCTCGCGACGACGTACCGAAGCGACCCGCTCATTCCCAGATGCACGCACGCGCACTCCCCCGCCTCGCCCACGATGACCAACTGCTTGCCATGTCGGCCGACCCGCACCACCCGCTGCCCGCACAGCAGCGACCTCTCCGGCCGGCCGCCGCGACGCCTGCCGTTGAGCCTCACCCCCTCGACACGCAGCACGTCCGCCCGCCTCAGCCGCGCCTCCGCCAGACGCTGGCCCAGCAGCCGCGGCTGAAGCGCCCGCCGCACGTTCTCAACCTCGGGCAGCTCCGGCACGATGAACATTCTACCGGGGCCAGGGGTATACTCGACCACGTCGCCCCCTAGCATCCCCGGGACCCGCCCCGCGAGGAGCAAGCATGCCTGACACCCCCGCCCCGGACCCGGATCAACTGCTCGATTCCGTCCGCAAGGCCTCGGCCAGCCTCCACGAGCAGGTCAGCCGGGTCGTCGTCGGCCAGCAGGAGGTCATCGACCAGGTCTTCATCGCCCTGTTCACCCGCGGCCACGCCCTGCTCGTCGGCGTGCCGGGCCTCGCCAAGACCCTGCTCGTCTCCACCATCGCCCGCACGCTCAGCCTCGAGTTCTCCCGCATCCAGTTCACCCCCGACCTCATGCCCAGCGACATCACCGGCACCGAGGTCTTCGACGAGGACCAGGCCACCGGCCGGCGGCAGATGCGCTTCGTCCCGGGCCCTGTCTTCGCCAACGTCATCCTCGCCGACGAGATCAACCGCACACCGCCCAAGACCCAGGCCGCCCTGCTCGAAGCCATGCAGGAGCACCACGTCACCGCCGGCGGCACGCAGCACCCCCTGCCGGAGCCCTTTTTCGTCCTCGCCACCCAGAACCCGATCGAGCAGGAGGGCACCTACCCCCTGCCCGAGGCCCAGCTCGACCGCTTCATGTTCATGATCCGCGTCAGCTACCCCAGCGAGCTCGAGGAGCTGGACATCGTCAAGCGCACCACCGCCGGCGAGGAGGACGCCCCCCAGGCCGTGCTCAGCGCCGAGGAGGTCCTCGAGATCCAGCGCCTGGTGCGCGCGGTGCCCGCCGCCGACCACGTGCTGCGCTACGCCCTGCGCCTCACCCGCGCCACGCGCTCGCCCGAGCGCGGGGCCGACGACCCCCGCCCCGAGATGCTCCAGCGCTACCTCGCCTGGGGCGCCGGCCCCCGCGCCAGCCAGTACCTCGTGCTCGCGGGCAAGGCCCGGGCGGTGCTCCAGGGCCGCACGCACGTAAGCCTGGACGACATCGCCGCCGTGGCGGCCCCGGTCCTGCGTCACCGCCTGATCGCCAACTTCAGCGCCGAGGCCGACGGGGTGAGCACGGACGACCTGGTCGAGCATCTGCTCGAGACGGTCAGCGCCGAGGGGCCGACGGATGCGGAGGCCGCGGCGGTGATGCGGTGAGCCATGCAGTACCCGGGAGTCGTCATCTGCGTCTGCAACGAGCCGAACCCCGCTTCGCTCCAGCGACGCAAACTTTACCGCGTGGCCCCGAGAAGGACGGATGATCCGCGGCAGTACATGCGCATCATCGACGACGAGGACGAAAACTACCTCTACCCGAGCGAGTGGTTCATGCCGATCGAGTTGCCGCAGCAGGTGATTGACGCGCTCTGGGGCGCGAGCACGCGCTGATCCAAGCGGGTCGCGCGGAAACATTGAAGCGGCACGACCTGATTCAGCACAAGGGTTCGATGCGTTCAACGACCCGCCAACCCGACGCCATCGCAGCAGGTCAGCGAGCGTCGCGGCTGCGCGGAGGTGCCCTCGTGACGCTGACGTGCCTCGCACTGCTCACGGCCGGCGCGTGGGCGTTCAGTTACATGCACGAGAGCGTGCACCGCGTGCAACTGTCCGGGGACAGAGAGCTCACCCTGGCTTCCGCCAGCGGCCGAATCGTCCTGTGGGTGGACGAGGCATCGCCCTTCGATCCGGCTTTTCTCAGCGCGCGGTTTACGTTCCCCCGCCCTGTTTATGTCTTGCAGCCTGAGCGCGACGGTGTCCAAGTGGTTCAAGAGGCCCGCGATCGCACCCGGGTGATCGGGCCTCAGCTGTTAAGCGGCGCGATCAGTCGAGGCGGTGGCCTCCAGCGCGCGCCTTCAGGCTTGGGTACCTACTTCAGGCTGCATTACTTCAGTGTGCCGAACATTTCGGATCGGACTATCACCTGGACCGCCTTCGAGCTCACCCTCCCCCACGCCCTGTTCGTCGCCATCTTCGCCGCCTGGCCCACCCTCGCGCTCGTCCAGCGCGTCAGGCGTCGCCCACGCCCGGGCCACTGCCCCGCGTGCCACTACGACCTGCGCGGCAGCGCCGGCCGCGACGCCTGCCCCGAGTGCGGCCAACCGATCATTACCCGGCCTATCACCAAGGAGCCCGCCGCCGCATGACGTTCCGCGCGGTCAATCCTCTCGCCCACCCCACCGCTCCGGGTGCCACGGCTTGTCCCGCAGGGCAAGCCGTGCCTCCCCGCGCCATCGCACGGCTTGCCGCTTCGCGGTCAAGCCGTGGCACCCCATGGCGTGAACACCA
>SLDI01000055.1:0-9968 GCA_007125385.1 Phycisphaeraceae bacterium
GGCTTGACCGCGAAGCGGCAAGCCGTGTGACGGCCGACGGAGACACGGCTTGCCCTTCGGGACAAGCCGTGGCACCCCCACTCCTGCGCTTTTCGGATGGAGCCTGATCCTTATCCTGCCGTCCCGGCAATCCCTCCCTTCGTGTTCATTCGTGTTCATTTGTGGCTATTCTCTCGTCCATGCCGCGCTTCCTCAGCGCCCTGGACCGCAAGCTCCTGCGTGACCTCTGGCACATCCGCACACAGGTCATCGCCATCAGCCTGGTGATGATCAGCGGCGTCGCCACGTTCGTCATGTCCCTGACGACGCTGCGCTCGCTCACCGCCATGCAGGCCGCCTACTACGAGCGCTACCGCTTCGCCGACGTCTTCGCCCCGCTCGTCCGCGCCCCGGACCTCGTCGCCGACCGCGTCGCCGGGCTCGACGGCGTCCAGAGCGTCGAAACCCGCACCGTCGCCGACGTCACCCTCGACGTGCCCGGCCTCGCCGAGCCGGGCGTCGGTCGACTCATCTCCCTGCCCGACCAACGCCAGCCCCACCTCAACGCCCTGCACCTGATCCGCGGCCGCTGGCTCGAACCCACCGCACGCGACGAGGCCCTGGCCCACGCCTCCTTCGTCGAGTCCCACGGCTTCAACCCCGGCGACCAGCTCGACGTCGTCATCGAAGGACGACTGCGCACCCTCACCATTGTCGGCGTCGTCCTCTCGCCCGAGTACGTCCTCCAGGTCGCCCCCGGCGAGCTGCTGCCGGACTACGAACGCTTCGGCATCTTCTGGATGCGCGAGGCCGAGCTCGACGGCGCCCTGGACATGGACGGGGCCTTCAACAACCTCGTCGCCTCCCTGGCGCCCAATGCCCACCAGCCAGCCGTCATCGACGCCATCGACCGCATCCTCGCGCGCTACGGCGGCCTGGGCGCCTACGGCCGGGAGGACCACCTGCCGCACCGCTACCTCGAGGACGACATCCAGGGCCTGCGCGCCATCGGTCTGTTCGCCCCGTCCATCTTCCTCGGCGTCGCCGCCTTCCTGCTCAACGTCGTCATGAGCCGACTCGTCCGCACCCAGCGCGAGCAGATCGCCGCCCTGCGGGCCTACGGCTACAGCCGCGCCGCCGTCGCCGGGCACTACCTGAAGATGGTCATGGTCATTGTCGTCATCGGCGTGAGCCTGGGCACCGCCCTGGGCCGATGGATGGCGGCGGGCCTGACGGGCATCTACGTGCAGTTCTACCGCTTTCCCACGGTAGAGCTGGCCCTGTCGCCGGATGTCATTTTCCTGGCCATCGCCGTCGCCGGCGGCGCCGCCATCGCGGGCACCCTCGTGGCCGTGGCCATGGCCATGAGCCTGCCGCCCGCCGAGGCCATGCGACCCGAGCCGCCGGCCACCTTCCGCCCCACCATCGTCGAACGCCTGGGCCTGCAACGCTTCATTCCCCCCATCGCCCGCATGATCCTGCGCCAGCTCGAGCGCCACCCGGTCCGCGCCGGCCTGTCCGCGCTGGGCATCGCCACCGCCGTCGCCGTCGTCGTGCTCGGCCGATTCACCACCGACGCCGTCGAATACCTCATGCAGTTCGAGTTCGAGATCGCCCAGCGACACGACGTCAGTGTCGGCTTCGTCGAGCCGGTCCAGGGCCGCGTCATCCACGACCTCGCCGCCCTGCCCGGTGTTCTCGCCGTGGAAACCCAGCGCGCTGCGCCGGCGCGCATTCGCCACCGCCACCGATCGCGCCTGACCTCCATCCAGGCCATGGACCATCACCCCCAGCTCATGCGCGTCCTCGACGAGCAGGAGCAGCCCCTGCAACTGCCCGAGCAAGGTCTCGTGCTCAGCCACGCCCTGGCCCGGCGCCTCGACGTGCGCCCAGGCCAGACCGTCACCGTCGAGATCCAGGAGCGCCACCGCCCCGTGCTCGAGCTCGAGGTCGCCGGGCTCATCCACCAATACACCGGCCTGACCGCCTTCATGTCCCGACGCGCCCTCAACGACGCCATGCGCGAGGACCGTCTCGTCACCGGCGGCGCCATGCGCGTGGACATGGCCCGGCTCGACGAGCTCTACCACCAGCTCAAGCGCACGCCCGGCGTCGCCTCCGTCACCGTCCGCCGCGCCACCTTGCAGAACTTCGACGACACCATCGCCGAGACGCAGCGCCAGTTCCGCAGCTTCAACCTCGCCTTCGCCGTGGTCATCGCCTTCGGTGTCGTCTACAACACCGCCCGCGTCTCGCTCTCGGAGCGCAGCCGCGAGCTCGCCACGCTCCGCGTGCTCGGCTTCACCCGCGCCGAGATCTCGCGCATCCTTCTGGGCGAGCTGGCCGTGCTCACCCTCCTGGCCCTGCCCCTGGGCATGGTGCTGGGCTACGGCTTCGCCGCCTTCGCCGCCTGGGGCTTCGAGACCGACATGTTCCGCATCCCCCTGGTCATCAGCCGGCGGACGTACGGCTTCGCGGCCGTGACCGTCCTGCTCGCCGCCGCGGCCTCCGGCCTGGTCGTCCGCCGACGCCTGGATCGCCTCGACCTCATCGGCGTCCTCAAGGCGCGCGAGTGACCGGCCGTCTCGCCGCCGCGACGTCCGCTCGTGGCCGGGGGGCGATTGCAGCAATTTTCCGCTCGTTGCGGGGTCGGGTATTGGAGCGGGAGCCTGTGGGGGGTACCTTGATGCCATTGCGAGGTGAAGACCCAGCGAGGCGGCTGCGTGGCCATGATCCGATCGGGAAGCGAGAGTTCGTGGTGCAGGGTGTTCTCGCCGCGCAAGCGGTGCGTGGATCTATTGACGGCGCTGGTGGCGATGGCTGCGCTAGTGCCGGGCGGGCCGATGCAGGGGGTGGCCGAGGCCGAGATCATCACGTGGGCGGGGCTCAACGCCGCCGAGACCACCGCCGACGACGTGACCGACGCTTCGCTGTGGGACGCGGGCCGCGTGCCCGGGCCCGGGGACACGGCCGTGTTCGCGTGGACGGGGGTCGCCGCGGCTTACCGCGGCGACGTGCTGATCGGCGGCACCGGCGGCGAGGCCTTCGCGCCGAACCACCTGGTGCATGACTCGTCCGGCTTCACGCTCCGTGGCGGGGACGTGCGCGTCGTTGGGCCGGTGGAGCTGGCCACGCTCACCCTGGCCACGGGCTGGACCGACTCGCTGCGCGGACGCCTGATCGTGGGCGACGGCGGGACGTTGGGCCTGACCGGCGAGCACCCGTTGACGTTCGCCGGGCACCAGGGCGGCTGGGGTGCAATCGTCGTCGAGGCCGGCGGCGTCCTGGAGCTGGCCGGGCCCGTGCATCGGCTGGAGGCCTTCAACGCCGGGTGGTGGCATGACCGCGACGGGATGTATCAGGGCTTCAAGCCGCTGGCGGGCCAGGGCGCGGTGGCGGTGACGATGCCCGGGGCGGTGGTGGTGCTCGGGGACCCCGGCGAGCGGTTCTATCGCCAGCAGGCCGAGGTGATCGAGCCGCTGGGCTATGTCAGCGACGCCTGGGGTGGGCCGGAGGTGGCCCCGGCGCTGCACGTCGGCGCCGCGTCGCTGCACGTGCGCAGCGACCAGATCTGGCTGAGCGAGGCGGGCACGGGCGTGGTGCGCCTGCGCGGCCGCGCCGGTGAGCCGGTGGTGCATTCGATCGATGGCGGGCCGCTGCTGAACCTGGAGCAGGTGGCGCTGGAGGTCGACCACAGCGGCGGCGTCGAGCCGGTGCTGTTGGGCGAGATGCGCCTGCAGTCGCTGGTGCTGCGCGGCTCGGAGCAGGACCCCGCGGTGCGCGACGAGCTGCTGGTGACCGGGCCGGTGGAACTGGTCGGCGGCGTGGTGGTGGCGGGCCATGGCGGGGACGCGGCCGCGGCCGTGGAGCCGGTGCCGGCGTGGCAGGACCAGGACGGTCTGCTGCTGAGCTATCGCGGGGCGTCGGGCGGGCGCCTGGTGCTGGGCGGGCATGAGTTGCGGACGAGCCGGGGCGCGCGCCTGGAGCACCACGGCGACGACGCCGGCGACGGCGCGGCGGCGCTGATCGACGCGTCGGGCTCGCAGCTCGTGCTCGGCGGGGACCTGGTCTACCAGGACGCGGGCCGGCCGGCGGGGCAAAGGCGGCTGATCGCGTCGCAGGGCGTCTGGGTGCTGGACGAGGGTCGGCGGGTCGGCATCCATGGCGACGCGGCGACGGTGATCGAGCTCGCCGGCGACCTGGTCGCCAACACGCGGTCGCCGACGGGCCCGGGGCTCAGCGCCGCGACGCTGCGCCTCGTGGGCCAGCCGGGGCAGGTGCGGCAGGTGGAGGTCGCCGCCGCGCCCGGCGACGCCCTGGGCCCGGGCACCTGGGGCATCGGCCGGCTGGAGGTCGGCGAGGCGCTGACGGTGCGGCTGGTCAACGAGCACGTCAACGACGGCCCCGTGCACTACGACGCCCAGGGCAGCGCGTGGCGCAGCAAGGAGGGTGAGGTGCTGCTGACCGGCGACCTGGCCATCGCCGAGCAGGGGCGGCTGGACCTGGCCGGGCAATCCGTGGTGTTGCACGGGCGGTTGACGATCGACGCCGGCGGCGTGCTGGACCTGGCCACGGGCACGCCGCTGAGCGTGGGCGACGTGGTGCCGGCTTTCGCGGCGGCGGGGGATCAGCGGCCGGCCTGGCAGGCGCTGGCCGACCACGTCCTCGACAGCACGAATGAGCCGCTGAGCTTCACCCCCCACTACGAGCAGGGTTGGACGCGTTGGCAGGTCGCGGGCAACTGGCCGCTGCTCGGCGACATGAACCTCGACGGTGTGGTCGACACGGGCGACGTGGCGGTCTTCGTTCAGGCCCTGGTCGACCCCGCGTGGTACCTGGACCTGTACGGGATCGAGCCGATGCTCGTCGGCGACATCAACGCGGACGGGGCCTTCGACACCGGTGACGTGGCGGCCTTCGTGCAGTTGCTGGTCGCGGGCGTGGCCGGCGGGGCGCCGGGGGCGGGGGTGCCGGAGCCGGGGGGCGGGTTGTGGTTGGTGGGCGTGTTGTGGTTGCTCGGGGCGCGCCGGCGGTGATGCGTAACAGGCCCGGCCTCGGTTCACACCCGCGCCGGCTCCGCGCCCGTGCCCGCCCCGTCGAACTCGAAGCTCGGCCGCGCCAGCGGCGTCGGCCTCCTCGACCCGAAGTTCATCACCAACCCCACCATCACGAACGTCGCCACCAGGCTCGAGCCGCCGTACGACACCATCGGCAGCGTCAACCCCGTCACCGGCAAGAGCCCCACCGTGATGCCCATGTGGATCGTCGCCTGCGTGAAGATCATCGCCGCGAAACCCACGCACACCAGCTTGGCGTACGGGTCGCGCGACC
This sequence comes from Phycisphaeraceae bacterium, assembly GCA_007125385.1. Lineage (GTDB taxonomy): Bacteria > Planctomycetota > Phycisphaerae > Phycisphaerales > Phycisphaeraceae > SKPT01. The sequence continues at coordinate 5,311 of SLDI01000055.1, forward strand.
GCCCCGCCACGGTGCAGAACGAGCCCACGAGCATCACGTACAGCCCGATGACCACACCGCAGCCCGCCAGGCCCCAGCGGTTGGCGATCACCGCGAAGATCATGTCGTTGTGCGCCTCGGGCAGGTGGTTGAAGCGCAGCAGCGTGCGCGACCGCGCCTCGCCCAGCCCCGTCACGCCGCCGGCCCCCACCAGCATCGTCGCCACCGTCTGCTGGTACGCCCCGCGATCGCGATGGCGCTCCGGCCAGAGCATCGCCGCGATCCGCGCCTCCTGGTGCGGCCGCAGCACGCGCAGCGACTGCGGCGCGTCGAACGCCACCAGCGCCACGTTCACCCCGATCACCGCCACGCCCACCGACGCCAGCGCGATCAGGTGCCGCAGCTTCGCCCCTGCCGCCACCAGCATCGCCGCCACCGTCGGCAGAAACACCATCGCCGTGCCCAGGTCCGGCTGCTTGACCACCAGCGCCAGCGGCACCATCACGAACAGCCACGGCACCAGCAGCCCGCGAAGCGTGCGATAGCTCTCGCGGTAACGCAGGTACCACGCCAGCGCCAGCACCAGCGCCACCTTCGCCAGCTCCGACGGCTGGGCGAGCATGAATTGCAGATCAATCCATCGCCTGGCCCCGTGAATCACCGGCACGATCTCACGCGGCATGAACGGCAGCAGCAGCACCACCAGCAGCGCGAACGCCGCGATCGCGATCGCGTAGCTCATCCGTCCCAGCACGCGCGGATGCGGCAGCAGACACACCGCCATCACCACCAGCGCGATCGGCAGCCACCGCGCCCCCTGCGCCCGCGCCATCGACGGCGCCACCGTGTCGATCGCCAGGATCCCGATCACCACCAGCGCCAGCGCAGCGGTCAAGCCCCACCAGCCGGGGTGGTAGCGGAGCAGGCGGCGAAGCTCGTGGGAGGCAGGAGTCAATTCAATTCAGAATGCAGAATGCAGAATGCAGAAAAGAAGCTCCCTCGGCGACGGGTGCCTCGACCGCGGGTGCCACTGGCGGCTTGTCCGCCAGTGCCTCGGCCGCCCGATCCCATGAGCCCCACACACCTGTCTTTCCCTTTCTGCATTCTGCATTGCTCAATGCCTGGCCATGATCGCGCGCATCACCTCCGCGGCCACCGGCCCCGCGACGCGGCCGCCGCTGTCGCCATGCTCGACCACGACGGCCACGGCATAGCGCGGCCGGGGGGCGCCGTCGGGCTGGAGCAACGCCACGAACCACGCGTGGTTGCCGCTGCGGATGATCGGGTCGCCGCCGCGCGGGATGCCGTCGTCGCTCGTCGGCTGCCTTGTCGGCGCGGTCTGGGCCGTGCCCGATTTGCCCAGCACGCGGGCCCCGTCGATGTTGAAGATGCGATGCCGCGTGCCATCGGGCATGGGGATGGCGTAGCCCGTGCCGTGTGAGGCGTTGACCGCGTCGTCCAGGCCCTGCATGAGCACGTCGAGCGACGTCGGGTCCAGCCCCAGGTGTCGCCGCGGGCGGGCCTCCTCCGCCGGGTCGAGCACGAGGCGCGGCGCGAGATACTCCCCGCCGCGTGCCAGCGCCGCGTACGCCGCGGCGGCGTGCAGCGGCGTCCAGGACACCGGCCCCTGCCCGATGCCGAGCATCATGGTGTCGCTGTAGGCGAGCCGGCTCGCCTCCCGCACGCGCCCGGCGGTCTGCTCCGCCAGCCCCGCGACCGCGTGCTCGCCCAGCCCGAACGCCCCAAGCCAGGCCGTGATCCGCTGCGGGCCCAAACGTCGGCCGAGCTCGTAGAAGTAGATGTTGCAGCTCCGCGCCATCGCCGCCGTTGGGTCCAGCGAGCCGTGCTGCCCGCCCAGGTGATGGATCCAGCAGCGCAGCTCGTTGGGCCGATTCGGGTCGTACACCCCGCGGCACTCGATCGGCTCGTCCAGGCCCACCACGCGCTCCCGCGCCGCGGCCACCCATGTCAGCGCCTTGAGCGTCGATCCGGGGTCGTACGGCCGGGCCATCGCCCGGTTCAGGTGCGGCATGCGCGCCGCGTCGCGCCAGACCGAGGCCGGGTCCTGCCGATGCTGCTCGCGGCTGTAGCCCGGCGCCGTCGCCGCGGTCAGCAGCTCGCCCGTCTCCACGTCCAGCACCACCGCCGCCCCGTGCAGCTCCTGGCCCAGCCGCGGCTCGGTGGTCTGCTCATCCTCGTCGGGCGGGTTGTGCCACGGCTGGACCCGCATCAGGCCGAAGCTCGGGTCGAGAATCGCCTGGACCTTCGCCTGGAGCTCGATGTCGATCGCCAGGGTCGCGTCGCGGCCCGGAACCGGCTCGACGCGCTGCTCCCGCCCGGAGTCCAGGTGCTGGACGATCTGCCCCCGCGTGCCGCGCAGCGTTGTTTCCAGCGCCCGCTCCACGCCCGTGCGCCCCACCTGGTCGCCGTCGCGATACCCGCCCAGGTCGCGGTCCGCCCCGTGCATGCGCAGCGGCCGGGCGCCGATGTCCTCACGCCACGCCGGGCGCATCATCCCGATCAGGTGAATGCCCACGCCCTCGACCGTCACCGGCATCGGCTCGTCGCTGCGCAGGTGCCCGGGCAGGTGGCTCCGGTCCAGCGTGACGGTGATCGCTTCGAGCGGGTAGCGCCGGTGCTTGGGCCGGCGCAGCTCCACCTCGCGCCAGATGGCCATGTCCCCGCCCCGCGCCGCGTCGGCCAGGTGCCGCCGCACCGCCGCACGCACCGGCGGGTCGACGTCGTACAGCAGCGAGTGCGCCTCGCGCTGGGCGGCGATCGGCTGGATCACCTCGGCATAGGGCACCGACTCGTTGAGCTCCGCCTGCCGACGCGCGTGCCAGTGCGCCCACAAATAGTTCGCCTCGCGATGGACGCGCGCCACCACGCGATCCGCCCGCTCGACCAGCTCCACCGGCTTGATCCCGCCCAGCTCCGCCAGGCGCCGCCGCAGCTCCTCCCGCTGCTCGTCGAACGGGCGGCGCTCCACGGCGATCAGGGCCTCGCGCTGCTCGATGCTCAACTCGCCCCACGCCTCGCGGTTCGCCCGCCGCGCCGCCGCCAGCGCCCGGTCGTACGCCCACTGGCCCGTGAGCACGCGGTAGTCCACCGCCACGTCGTAGCCCGGCGCGTCGATCGCCAGCTCCCGTCCGTGCCGGTCCAGGATTCGGCCGCGCACCGTCGGGATCAGCTCGGTGCTGCGCAGGGCGCGCTCGGCCTGGGCGAGGCGCTCGACGTGGGCATCGCCCACCGACATCCGCGCCGCCTGCGCCGCCAGCGCCAGCGACAGCCCCGCCGCCAGCAGCAACAGCAGCGCCAGACGGCGGTGGAACATGCTCGGGATGTGCCGACGCAGCAGGCGACGCATGGGATCCACCGTTGGAGCGCCTTCGAGCCAGTCGTAGCGGGTGCCACTGACAAGCTCCGCGGACTCCGCTTGTCAGTGGCACCCAAATGCTACGGATTGGGTGAGAGCGCTATAGCCGTCGCCTCGAGCGACGCGTGGGCGCACCACAAACACCACCCGCGCACACGGGTGCATAGCCTCGTTATCGGTCCGTTTCGCAAGTGAGGTTGAAACGCCGCCCACCCAGCCGCTTGCGGCTTCGCGAAACCGCCGAACGCCACGGACGAGCCCGCCCCGGCCCTGGCCGCCTCACTTCGCCCGCCGCGCCGCCGCGAGCATCCCGCGTGCCCGCTGCACGTCCCGCTCATGCCGGGCCGGGTCCTTCTCCGTCACGCCGCGCGACAGCACGGCCTTGAGGTGCTGCTCGGCCTGCTCCTCGTCGAGCTCGGCCAGGGGCGTGGCCTCGTCGGTGAGCACAGCCAGCTCGTTGCCGCGCATCTGGGCGAACCCGCCGCCGACGAAATACCGCTGCCGCTGGCCCGATGCCAGCTCCAGGTCCATCACCCCGTAGCCCAGCCGCGCCAGCAGCGGGGCCCGGTCGCGCAGCAGGCCGATCTGCCCGTCCCAGGCCGGGATGGCCACGTGGCGGACCTCCTGCTCGAACAGTTGCTGCTCGGGGGTGATCACGGTGCAGAGGAAGTTGCCGGGCAAAGCGCACGCTCCTTTCGCTGAATCAAGCATCATACCACCCCCGCCACACCCCCGCCACGCCCCCTGTTAACGCCCATCCTGAGCGAGTCCGTGGGCGAAGGGCGGGACTTCCGCCGAGCCCGGCACCCTCATTTCTGCCTCCTGCATTCTGCATTCTGCATTCTGCATTCTGAATTCTGAATTAAACTCCCCCCATGGCCGACCCGTCCCTGCTCGAGTGCTTCGACAACCCCGCCCCCGACCGCGTTTACGTCATCGAGCACGTGGCCGAGGAGTTCACCAGTGTTTGCCCGAAGACCGGGCACCCCGACTTCGGCAGCGTGACGCTGCGCTACGTGCCCGCCGGCCGCTGCGTCGAGCTCAAGAGCCTCAAGCTCTACCTCCAGGCCTACCGCAACGAGGGCATCTTCTACGAGGCGGTGACGAACCGCATCGCCGACGACCTCGCCGCCGCCATGGCCCCGCGCTGGATGCTGCTGCGCACCGACTGGCGCGGCCGCGGCGGCATCCGCTCGACGATCAGCGTCGAGCGCGGCGAGCGGCCCGCCGAGGCGTAGGCTCCGGCCGTGGCATCGTTATTTCGGAAATGACCCGGGGCGGGATAAATCACCGCCGGCTGCAA
>SLDI01000007.1:0-9949 GCA_007125385.1 Phycisphaeraceae bacterium
CCATGACCGCCTGCATGCACAAGCTGCTGATCCACCTGAACCGCCTCATGGCCGACGAAATTCACGCCACCACCGCTTGACAGGAAACACAGTCGCTTCGGGACAAGCCGTGGCACCCCCAATCCTGCGGCTTTCGGACGGAGCCTAGTCTCGGTCTGAAAACCGCAGCGGTGGCGGTGCCACGGCTTGTCCCCAAGGGCGGGGAGGAAGGGCCGATGCTTGGCTCTTGCCTGCCGCGCGGCGGCCGGGGCATAAAGCGCGGTGCTGGGCGGGACTGGTGGCCGGGGATCGGGCTAGAATCGGTGGCGATCAACTTCGGGCGCGGGCGCGCGTGGCGGGAGCGCGGGCATTATGAAGGGCGTGATTCTGGCCGGCGGCCTGGGCACGCGGCTGAGGCCGCTGACGCGCGTGACCAACAAGCACCTCTTGCCGGTGTACGACCGGCCGATGATCCACTACCCGATCCAGTGCCTGCTCAACGCGGGCATCGAGGAGCTGCTGCTGGTGACCGGCGGCGAGCACGCTGGCGACTTTCTCAAGCTGCTGAAAAACGGCAAGGAGCTGGGCGTCAAGCACCTGGAGTACGCCTACCAGGAGGGCGAGGGCGGCATCGCCGAGGCGCTGCTGCTGGCGGAGGAGTTCGCCGACGATGAGAAGCTGTGCGTGGTGCTGGGCGACAACATCATCGAGGGCAACATCCGCCGCGCCGTGGGCGAGTTCTTCACGCAGCGACGTGGGGCGAAGCTGATGCTCAAGGCGGTCGACACGCCGCAGCGCTTCGGCGTGGCGCGGATGGAGGACGGGCGCATCGCGGAGATCGTGGAGAAGCCGAGCGACCCGCCGGGCAACCTGGCGGTGACGGGGATCTACTTCTACGACGCGTCGGTGTTCGACATCTGTCGCTCGCTGGAGCCCTCGGCCCGCGGTGAGCTGGAGATCACGGACGTGAACAACGCGTACATTGCGCGCGGGGAGCTGACGCACGACGTGCTGGAGGGATGGTGGACGGATGCCGGCACGTTCGAGAGCCTGTACCGCGCCAGCCAGCTCGTGCGCGACGGCGGGGCGAACAAGATGGACGTGAACATGACGCAGCCGCAGCAGTTGGCGGAGGCATGAGGAGGCCATAGCCACAAATGAACACAAATGAAAACGGATGAAGGGAGGGAGACAGGTCGTAACGAGTGCCACTGACAAGGCCGTCCGCGGCCTTGTCAGTGTTGGACGCCGATTCGCACTGACAAGCTCCGCGGACTCCGCTTGTCAGTGGCACCCGGCGATCCTCGCCGCATGCACGGCTTGCCCTTCGGGACAAGCCGTGGCACCCGGGCCCCCCGGGGGGATGTACGAATCCCATCCCTTCGTGCCAGCTTCGTGTCCTTCGCCTTTTCGTGGCAAGCTCGGTTTCAGCAGGAGCGCTCGCATGGTCAGCACGACGACGACGCAGGTTGAGCCGGTGCCGGTGATGGATGGGCCGGTGGCGTATGCGTATGACGAGGCGGTGGCCAGCCGGGAGCCGCGGTTCGTGGCCGCGTCGGTGCACGTGGACGACCGGGGCTGGTCGATCATGAACCAGCTTTGCGACGTGCTGGACCCGGCGGGGCAGATCAACTATGCGGTGATGCACCCGGGCGTGATCAAGGCGTGGCATCGGCACGCGCATCAGACGGACTTCTGGCTGTGCGTCGCGGGGCATTTGAAGGTGGGCGTGCATCGCGAGGAGGACGGGCGGGCGTGGCAGATGGTGGTGGGCCAGATGCGCCCGGGCGTGGTGGTGATTCCGCCGCCGCTGTGGCACGGGGCGGCCACCGTGGGGCCGCAGAGCGCGGGGCTGGTGTATTACGTGACGCGGCAGTACGACGCGCGGCAGCCGGACGAGCAGCGTCGGCCCGCTGATGCGCTGGCGGGGTTTGTGTGGGCGGTGGAGCATCGGTGAGCGATGGCGCTTCGTACTGGCAATGGGTGCCACGCAACGCGGGGAATTTTCGTAGTAGGGTGGGTAGAGCGAAGCGAAACCCACCAGCTTGGTCGAGGATCTACGCCGTTCGTGGTGGGTTTCGCTTCGCTCTACCCACCCTACATCAGCGCCGCCACCAGGAATTCGTGGCACCCCCTTTTTTCGTTCCGCCGATGGCGCCGGGCGTCAATGCGTGTGGGTGGTGGTTCAGCGCGTGTGGCGGGGGTCGAGGGCGTCGCGCAGGCCGTCGCCGAGGATGTTGAAGCTGAACACCGCCAGGGTGATCGCCAGGCCGGGGAAGACGGCCACCCACCAGACGGCGGGCATGAGCGACCAGCCGTCGAGCAGCATGTTGCCCCAGGACGGAGCCATGGGCTCGACCCCGAGGCCGAGAAAGCTCAGCGCCGCTTCGGCGAGGATGGCGAAGGCGAGCGAGAGCGTGACCTGGACGGTGAGCGGGGCGAGGATGTTGGGAGTGATGTGGCGGGCGATGATGCGGCTGTGGCCGAAGCCCAAAGCCTGGGCGGCTTCGATGAAGGGATTGGCCTTGGTGGCGATGACCGCGCCGCGGGCGATGCGGGTGAAGATGGGGGTGTAGACGATGGCGATGGCGATGATGAGGTTGGTCCGGCTGCCGCCGCCGAGCACGGCCATGATGACCAGGGCGAGCACGATGTCGGGGAAGGCGAACATCATGTCGGTGACGCGTGAGATGGCTTCATCGAGCCACCGGCCGAAGTAGCCGGCCAGTGCGCCGAGGAGCGTGCCGGCGGCGAGGGCGAACGCGACGGAGAAGCCGGCGACGGTCAGCGAGATGCGGGCGCCGTGGATCAGCCGCGAGAGGATGTCCCGGCCGAGGTTGTCGGTGCCCAGCCAGTGCTCGGCGCTTGGCGCGGCGCGCACGGCCGGGTGCGCGGCCATCGGGTCGTACGGCGCGAGGAACGGCGCAGCGACGGCGAGGACGACGATCACCAGGATGACGCTCAGGGCCAGGGCGGCGACCTTGTTTGTCAGAAGGAGACGCATTTCAATTCTGAATGCAGAATGCAGAATGCAGAATGCAGAAATCAGGAATCAGAAACCCCGCCCTTCGCTTCACTCAGGACGGGCGTTAACCGTTGGGTATCTGTGTTTATTTGTGTTTATTTATGGCTAATTCCTCTGTCGCATCCGGGGGTCGACCACCCCATAGAGCAGGTCGACGATGAGGTTCAGCGCGATGAAGCCCGCGGCGATGAGCAGGACGACGGCCTGGAGCAGAAGGAAGTCGCGGTTGGTCGCGCTCTGGAAGACCAGCCAGCCGATGCCGCGCAGGTTGAACACGCGCTCGATGACGACGGAGCCGCCGAGCAGGTAGCCGGCCTGGATGCCGGTGATGGTCAGCACCGGGATCAGCGCGTTGCGCAGGGCGTGGCGGACGACGACGACGCGGGGGGACAGGCCCTTGGCTTTCGCGGTGCGGACGTAGTCCTGGCCGAGCACCTCGAGCATGGACGAGCGCGTCATGCGCATGACGACGGCGGCGACCGCCATGCCCAGCGCGAGCGTGGGCAGCAGCATTGCCTGGAGGTTGCCCAGCGGGTCCCGCGTCAGCGGCGGGGCGCCGGCCGAGGGCAGCCACCCGAGCACGTAGGCGAAGATGAGGATGAGCATGGTGCCCAGCCAGAAGTTGGGCACCGAGACGCCGAGGATGCCAAAGCCCGACGCGAGGTGGTCGACGCCGCGGCCCTGGCGGATCGCGGCGACGACGCCCAGCGGGATGCCGACCAGCAGCGCGAACGCCAGCGACATGGAGGCGAGTTGAAGCGTGACGGGCCAGGCGTCGGCCAGCGTTTCGGTGACGGGTCGGCGGGCGTAGCTGGAGTGGCCGAGGTCGCCGCGGAAGATGCCGCCAAGCCAGGTCAGGTACTGCTGGGGCAGCGGCTGGTCCAGGCCGTAGCGCTCGTTGATGGCGTGTCGCTGGGCCTCGGTGGCGAACTGGCCGAGGATGGCGTCGGCGGGGTCGCCGGGGACGATGCGGACGAGGATGAAGAGGATGATCGAGACGCCGAGCAGGGTGAGGACGGCGAGGCCGAACTTTTTCAGGGCGAAGGTGAGCATGGGGAGCCACGAATGAACACAGATTAACACGGATAAGGAGCGCGATGCATGGGAAGCATGCCGGAGTGTAAATCGGGAACCGTTCGAGAGAAATCCCGCCCTTCGCTCGCGGACTCGCTCAGGACGGGCGTTAACGGTCATCCGCTTTACGCGTTCTTATCTGTGTGCATCCGTGTGCATCTGTGGCTATTCCGGTTCTCGATCGATCCAGGCGTCGCGCAGGGAGGTGGTGGTGGCGGTGGCGTGGACGTCGAAGTCGCGGACATCGTCGAGCATGCCGGTGATCTGGTCGTTGAGGTAGAGAAAGACGACGGGGGCGTCCTCGGCGATGATGCGCTGGGCCTGGCGGTAGATGGCGGCGCGCTTGTCGAGCTCGTGCGTGCGCCGGCCCTGCTCGAGCAGGGCATCGAGCGCCGGCTCGGCGTAGGACTGCTGGTTGTAGGCGCCGCTGGAGTGGAAGATGGGGTAGAGGTATTCGTCGGGGTCGAACAGGCCGACCCAGCCGACGAGCGTCATCTCGAAGTCGCGGTCGTTGAGGCGGGAGAAGAACGCCGCGCGTTCGATGGAGCGGACGTTGATGTCGATGTCCAGCGGGCGGAGCATCTGCGCGACCAGGCCGGCGGCGTCGCGCTGGCGAAGGTTTTCGGTGTTGACGATCAGCTCGGCGCTGAAGCCGTCGGCGTGGCCGGCGTCGGCGAGCAGCTCGCGGGCGCGGCCCAAGTCGGGCGCGGGGTAGATCGGCTCGTCGAGCGCGGCCCAGTGGCCGGGGGGAATGTGCCCGCCGGTCAGCGGCCGGGCGTGGCCGAAACGCGCCGAGCGGTTGATCGCGTCGCGGTCGATCGCCCAGGCGATGGCCTGGCGCACGCGCGGGTCGTCGAAGGGCTCGATCCCGGTGTTCAGCCCGATGTATTCCCAGAACGTGCCGGGGGTGGATTCGATGCGGATGTCGTCGCGGCCCTGGATCATGTCCAACTGCTGCGTCGGCACGTCCAGGACGATGTCCACCTCGCCGCGGGCCAGCGCGGTGGCGCGGCTGATCTCCTCGGGGATGGGGCGGTAGATGATGCGCTCCAGCCGCGGGCGGTCTTCGACGTAGTAGCGCTCGTCGCGCTCGAGCACCGCCTGCTGGTCGCGCCGCCACTGGACGAGGCGGAACGGGCCTGAGCCGGCGTCGGCGGTCTCGAGGTGGCCGTCGTTGGCTTCGACGATCTCGCGGTCGACGATGGCCCACATGGGGTGGGCGAGGAAATTCATCAGCGGCGTCATGGGCTCGGAAAAGTGCAGTTCGAGCGTGTGCGCGCCGGTGACGCGGATCTCCTGCAAGGGAGCGAGCGGCTCGGCCCGCAGCCCGATGTCCTGGATGCGCTCAAGCGAGTAGGCCACGTCCTCGGCGGTGACGTTGCGGCCGGTGACGCCGAAGTAGGCGTCGTCGCGGATGGTCAGCGTGTAGACGGTGTGCTCGTCGTTGATCGCGTGCTCGACGAGCAGGTCCGGCTCAATCTCGCCGAAGTCGGGCGCGTAGCGCATCAGGGTGGAATAGAGGTTCTCGCTGAGGCGCATCGAGCCGGCGTCCGTGGCGCGGTGCGGGTCGAGGGTGGAGCCGTCGGCCTGGATGGCGATGGTCAGCTCGTCGGCGGGGCCGCGCGAGGCCCCCGTGCCCATCGGGCAGCCGGGGATGAGCATGAGGATGCCGGCGAGCGCGAGCAGGCAGGCGGCGAGGATGAGGGTGGGCTTGGGGGACATGGGGAATTTCGGATTTCGGATTCAGGGGTTTTCGGTCGGTTTCGCGAAGCCGCGAGCGGCTTTATCGGTGTGCATCAGTGTGCATCGGTGGTTCCATTCACGGCGTGCGTTTTTCGGGCACGGGCGGGGCTTCGGTGGGCTGGTCGGGGAAGCCCTTGAGCGGGCCCATGGCCATGCGGTCGCGCTCGACCGCCGGGCTGGACTGCATATAGAGCCCGATCAGCTCGGTGAGCCCGGCGAGCGAGTCGAGGTGGGTGCGCTCGTAGCCGTGCGACGCGTCGACGCCGAAGCAGATGAGCGCGGTGCGGATGTCGTTGCCGGCTTCGACGGCGCTGGCGGCGTCGCAGCGGTAGTGGTGGAAGACGTCGCGGCCGTGGCGGATGTCGTAGTCGCGCGCCAGGGCCAGCAGCTTGTGCGTCAGGTGGTAATCGAACGGGCCGGAGGAGTCTTTCATGGCGACGGTGACGTCGTACTCGCTCGAGTTCTGCCCGGGCGCGGGCGTGGCGTTGTCGACGGAGACCATCTCGGCGACGTCCTTGTGCAGCACGGCCGAGGCGCCGGAGCCGACCTCCTCAAAGATGGTGAACAGCAGGTGGCAGTCCAGGGGCAGCTCGATGTCGGACTGGATCATGGCGCGGGCGGCGGTGAGCAGGCAGGCGACGCCGGCCTTGTTGTCCAGGTGGCGTGAGACGACGAAGCCGTTGTCCGTGACCTCGGGCTGGGGGTCGATGGCCAGGAAATCGCCGACGCGGATGCCCATCTCGAACAGCTCCTTGTCGGTGATGGTGCGGTCGTCGACGCGCACCTCGACGTTGTCCCAGCTCACCGGCTGCTCGTCGATGTCCTTGTCGTAGACGTGGCCGGAGGCCTTGAGCGGGAGGATGGTGCCGCGGTGGGATTCCTCGTCGGTGAAGATGGTCACGCGGGCGCCCTCGGCGAAGCGGGCGGACCAGGTGCCGATGGGCACGACGCGCAGGCGGCCGTTGGGCTTGAGCTCGCGCACCATGGCGCCGAGCGTGTCCAGGTGGGCGACGACGGAGCGGTTGGGCCTGGCGCGCCGGCCGGGGATGGTCGCGCGGATGGCGCCGCGGCGGGTCAGTTCGAAGTCGACATTCAGGCGCTGAAGCTCCTCGCCGACGAAGTGGACGATCGAGTCGGTGTAGCCGCTGGGGCTGGGGATCGCCAGGAGCTTGAGCAGGGTCGAGAGCAGGTAGGCGCGGTCGGTGGGGACCTTGGCCAGGCGGTGGGCGCGGGCGTGCCCGGCGGTGGCGTGCTGATCGGCGGTGGAGGAGTGGCCGTCGGTGCTCACGGTCGGTTTCCGGCGCTTTGGGGGAAGAGGAAGTCGATGAACCGCTCGGCGGTGGGCTGGGGTTCGTGGTTGGCCAGACCCGGGCGTTCGTTGGCCTCGATAATGTAGTAGGCGCCGTCCTCGACGTCGGGCACGATCAGGTCCAGGCCGACCACCGGAATGTCCAGCGCCTGAGCGGCCTCGATGGACGCCTCCGCCAGCGACGGGTGCAGCCGGTCGGTCACGTCGTGGATCGTCCCGCCGGTGTGCACGTTCGCCGTCTTGCGCACCCGGATCGCCCGGCCGGCCTCGAGCACGGCGTCCAGATCGGTACCCGCCTGGTGGATGGCGCGCAGCGTCTCGTCGTCGACGGGCACGTGGCTCTCGCCGCCCGTCGCGGCCATGCGGCGCCGGTTGTACTTGTCGATGAGCTGCTTGACCGTGTGCTGGCCCGTGCCGGTGATCACCGGCGGGCGGCGCACCGCCGCGGCGACGAACTCGTAGTTGATCACGATCACGCGCAGGTCCTCACCCTCGACGAACTGCTCCAGCAGCACCTCGCTGGCGAAGCGATGGGCGAACTGCACCGCCTCGTGCAGGTGGTCGGCCTCGCGCACGTCGACGCTGATGCCCACCCCCTGCTCGCCGCGTGCCGGCTTGACGACGATGCGCTCGTGCTCGGCGAGGAACGCCTCGTTCTGCTCGTCCGCGCCCGCCTTGCGCTGGGCGGGCACCGCGAGGCCCGCGGCCGCGAGCACGCGGCGCGTGACCTGCTTGTCATCGCAGCGGCTCATGGCGATGGCGGTGGTCAGCTCGGTCAGCGACTCGCGGCAGACGATGCTCCGCCCGCCGTAGCCCAGGCTGAAGTAGGCGGCCTCGGCGTCGATGACCTGGACGCTGATGCCGCGCCGCCGGGCCTCGTTGATGATGATCTCCGCGTACGGGTTGAGCTCGGCCTCGGGCTGGGGGGCGGTGAACAGCGGCTCGTTGATCGGGTTCTTCGTCTTGACGCAGAAAACCGGCACGCGTTCAAAGCCCAGCTTCTCGTAGAGCGTGATCGCCTGCTCATTGTTGTGCATCACCGACAGGTCGACGTACCCCCGGCCGCGGGTGAAGTAGTGCTCGATGAGCTGGCGCACCAGCGCCTCGCCCACGCCGGGCACGTCCGCCTGCGTGTCGACCGCGAGGCACCACAGGCTCGCGCCGCGCTCCGGGTCGTTGAACGCCTCGACGTGGTCGACGCCCGTGACGGTGCCGATGATGCGGCCCTCGTGCGTGGACTCGGCCACCAGGTAGGTGCGCAGGCGCTGGGCGTTCTTGTCGAGCATGAACTCGGGGTCGCAGGTGACCATCTGCCAGGTGGCGTAGATGCGGTTGACGGCCTCGGCGTCCTCGCGGGTGCGGATGCGGCGAATGACGAAGCCCTGGGGCAGGCGGTCGCTGAAGCGGTAGTTGTGCACCCACATGCGGTAGGTGTGGGACGGATCGAGGAACAGGCGATCCGGGGCCATGGAGAGCACGACGTGGGGGTCGCGCAGGTAGAAGGCGATGTCGCGCTGGCCCTGCCGCTCGTCGAGCAGGGTCTGCACCAGCCGGTCGTTGGAAGCGAAGGTGTGGGCGAAGATGAGCCGACCCCAGCCCATGTCGATCGCGGCGTCGTCGCGCATCTGCCTGGCGGCCGGCCCGCGCGGGCGCTGCCAGCTCTGCAGCGAGGGGCCGGTCGTGCGGTCCAGGGGGTTGGCGCTGTCGAATCGGTGGTTCATGGCAACGCCTTGTGGTGTGTGCGGTCGGGTTCGCGAAGCCGCAAGCGGCCGGGGGTCAGACGCCGTTGACCTGGAGCCAGTACTCGAGCAGGGCGATCTGCCAGAGCTTGGAGCCGCGCAGGCGCGTCAGGTGGCGCTCGGGCTCGTCGAGCAGCGGCTCGACGTAGTCGGAGTCGAACAGCCGCCGCTCCCGGGCGACGGGCTGGTTGAGCACGTCCTTGACCATCTCCAGGTAGGGCCCGCGGATGTACTTCAGCGCCGGCACGGGGAAGTAGCCCTTGGGCCGGTCGATCACCTCCCAGGGGATGATGTCGCGTGCGGCTTCCTTGAGGATGTACTTGCCGCCGTCCTTGACCTTCAGCTCGGCCGGGATGCGGGAGGCGAACTCGACGAGCTCATGATCCAGAAACGGCACGCGGGCCTCCAGGCCCCAGGCCATGGTCATGTTGTCCACGCGCTTGACCGGATCGTCGACGAGCATGACGGTGGTGTCCAGTCGCAGGGCCTTGTCGATGCCGCGGCAGGCACCCTCGCGGGCGAAGTGGCGCTCGACGAACGCCCGGCTGTAATCCTCGCCGACCATGTGCGGGTCGACGGCGTCGGCGAACTCCTCGTGGTCCCGGTCCAGGACGGCCTGGACGTAGTCGTTGACCGGGTCGCTGCCCTCCATCATAGGCGGGTACCAGTGATACCCGGCGAAGATCTCGTCCGCCCCCTGCCCGGACTGCACGACCTTCACATGCTTGGAGACCTCCCGGCTGAGCAGGTAGAAGCCGATGTTGTCGTGGCTGACCATCGGCTCGCTCATGGCGCGGATGCACGGCTCGAGGTTGTCCAGCGTGCCGGCGGCGTCGACCTGGATCTTGTGATGCTTCGTGCCGAACTCGCGGGCGATGACGTCGGAGTACTTGAACTCGTCGCCCTCCTCGCCGCCGACGGCCTCGAACCCGATGCTGAACGTCTCGATGCGCTTCTGCCCCTGCCTGGCGAGCATGCCGACGACCAGCGAGGAGTCGAGCCCGCCGGAGAGCAGCACGCCCACGGGCACGTCGGCGATCATGCGGCGGTCGATCGCCTGGCCCAGCTCGTGGGCGAGGC
>SLDI01000233.1:0-9927 GCA_007125385.1 Phycisphaeraceae bacterium
GCATCATCTTCCGCCGGCTGATTCTCGAGAACGAGCTGGCCGTCGAGGCCGCCGTTGCCACCCTCGAGCAGGTCGATCAGGGCCAGTTGCCCTTCGACCGGACGATGAAGATCTCCACCGCCGAGGCCGACGCCAAGCAGAAGATCGCCGCGCGCATGCCGGTGAACCTGACGACGATCCACCAACTCCTGGAAGCCAACCGCGAGCAGTGGCAGTCGCTGGAGCGTCTCGGCACCGTGCGGGCCGCCGCCGCCCGCCGACGCATGACCAGCCGCCGCCGCAAGATCGCCTCGCTGGTCGAGGAGCTGTCGCTGCGCACCAGCCAGATCCGCCCGCTGCTGGCCACCCTCCGGCGCGCCAGCGTGCGCATGGCGGAGCTGACCGACGCCCTGGACCGCGCCGAGGCCCGGCCCGAGCGCTACGACCCCGTCGACGTCGCCACCATGCGCCAGGAGCTCGCCCACCTGCGCGAGTCCGCCCTAGCCGAGCCCGACGAGCTCGCCGGCCGCATCGACGAGATCGACACCGTCCGCGAGGCCTGCGACGAGGCCAAGCGCGACCTCGCCGCGGGCAACCTGCGCCTCGTCGTCTCCATCGCCAAGAAATACCGCCGCCGCGGCCTGTCCTTCCTCGACCTGATTCAGGAGGGCAACTCCGGCCTGATGCGCGGCGTCGAGAAGTACGAGTACCGGCGCGGCTACAAGTTCTCCACCTACGCAACCTGGTGGATCCGCCAGGCCATCACCCGCGGCGTCGCCGACCAGGCCCGCACCATCCGCGCCCCGGCCCACCTCTACGCGACGATGAGCAAGCTGCACCACGTCGCCGCGGAGCTGCGCCAGGAGCTTGGCCACGAGCCGGCCGTCGAGCAGATCGCCGACCGCGCCGAGATGCCGGTCTCCGAGGTCCGCCGCGTCTTCCAGGCCAACCAGAACCCGGCGAGCCTCGACGCCCCCGTCGGCGAGGAGGCGGACAACGAGCTGGGCGACTTCGTCGAGCACGCCGGCACCGCCGCCCCCAGCGAGCTCGCCGGCATGGCCACGCTCCGCCCACGCATCGAGCAGGTGCTCAAGACCCTGAGCTACCGCGAGCAGGAGATCCTCAAGCTGCGCTACGGCATCGGCGACGGCCGGGCGTACACGCTGACCGAGGTCGGCCGCATGTTCAAGGTCACCCGCGAGCGCGTCCGCCAGGTCGAGGCCAAGGCCATCCGCAAGCTCCGCCACCCGACGCGCTCCAAGAAGCTCGCCGGCTTCCTCGACGAGGTGCTCGAAGCCGAGGAGTCCACGGCGTGAGCGCGGCGGCGGTGGTGGCGGGGTTGAAACCACCGATGCACACGGATGCACACCGATAGGAAGCGGCGGTGGCAGCGCGCGTGGCGGGGATGGGGATGTAGGGTGGGTAGAGCGCAGCGAAACCCACCAGGTTCGCCGAGGATCCACGGCGGTTCGTGGTGGGTTTCGCTTCGCTCTACCCACCCTACATCCGGTCGAGACAGGCCTGCCCCGGGTTCTGCGAGGCCACACCATGGCCGAGTCGCCCACGAAGTCACCCTTCTGGTACCGGGTCCGTATGGCGTTGTACGCCGTTGCGGCGGTGCAGGGATTTGCCGCTCCCATCGTCAATCCACCGGCCGAGGTGCTTGTTGACCTTTCCGGGCCGGTGCGGGTCGTCGCGATCATCCTCAGCATGCTCGCCCCGCTTGGTATGGGCCCGGTGGTCTTCATCGTGATCGCGATCACCGCGATCAACCCGTTCGCTGACGACCACTGGCCCTGGCCGAACCACGACACGAACCCGTTGCAGCTCGGCAATCCTCTTCCATTCTTCCATTTCTTCAGCTACTTCATTCTGGCTGCCGCGGGCGGCGCCCTCTTGGCCACCCCGTTCGCCGGCTGGCTCGGGGTCGGTGCCGCCGTTGCACTTGCGTTGGGCGGCCTCTCCTGCCTCGCCGGCGTCCACGCCGCGGCGCGCTTCGCCACCAACAAGACCCGCCCGCCCCACGTATCAACCGAGGACAACGGGTAACAGCCGCCGCCGCTGAATGCGCCGTGGTCCCGGCGCCTATCGGCTTGCCCCCCTGCCGCGGCACGGCGCGGGTTGGTGCCGCACGGTACCAACTCCATCAACGCATCGTTGCAGCACCTGGCCCGCTGGACCTGATCGTCACGATGCTGAGCGTGCCCGTCCCGTTGTGCGCCGGCCTCGTCATCTTTGTCATCATGGCCGCCGACGACGGCGATCAGTTCGCTGCTGTCCGCGGCTTGCCTGGGGCCGGCCGAACCAGTCACTGACCCACCACATGGCTCACGCCTGCGGCTTAGCTGCGATGCGTATCAGGGGATGTTCGTCGTGGTGGTGGCGGGTTCGTTTTCGCGTTGGCGTGGTTGGGTGGGGGGATCGTGATCGGTGGTGGTGAGGCGGCCGAAGTTTCGCAGGCTGGGGAAGAGCCAGGCCCAGAGGCCGACGACAATGAGTGTGCCGATGCCGCCGAGGATGGCCGAGGGCACGGCGCCGATGGCGGCGGCGACGGCGCCGGCGCGGAAGCCGCCGATCTGGTTGGATGAGCCGATGAAGATGGAGTTGACGGCCGAGACGCGTCCGCGCATCTCGTTGGGGGTGAGCAACTGCACGAGGGTGTGACGGACGACGACGCTGACGTTGTCGAACGCGCCGGTGAGAAAGAGCATCGCCAGCGAGAGCCAGAGGTTGCTGGAGACGGCGAAGACGACGGTGGCGGCCCCGAAGCCGGCGACCGACCAGAGCATGGTCCGGCCGGCCTTGCGGATGGGGGGCATGTGGGCCAGCGCCAGCGCCATGATGAGCGCCCCGGCGGCGGGGGCGGCGCGGAGCAGTCCCAACGCTCCTTCCTCGCTGATGTTCGCGTCTTCGAGGTCGATGACCTGGCGCACGAAGATGGGCAGGATCATGGTCACGCCGCCGAGCAGCACGGCGAAGAGGTCGAGGCTGATGGTGCCGAGGATGACCTTGCGCTGCCAGACGAACCGGATGCCGTCGCGGACCTGGGCGAGCATGCGTCCCGGCGCCGAGCGCGCGTGCGGCGGGATGTGGATGAACATGAGAAAGACCATGAACACCGCCGTGGACAAGGCGCTGAAGAGGTAGCAGGCGGGGATCCAGAAGTAGAGGAGGGCGCCGCCGAGCACGGGGCCGGTGATCGCCGCGATCTCGCCGAGGCTGGTGCGCCACTTCATGGCGTTTTCGAGCTTGTAGGCGGGCACGAGCAAAGGCAGGATCGCGGTGCGCGCGGGGTTGGCCAGGCGCAGAAAGGAGGCGTCGAAGAAAAGGAGGATGTACATGGCCAGGATCGAGCCTTCCATGTACGAGTACTGGGCCAGCGCCAGGGAGGTAAGCGTGGTGCCGAGGAGCCCGGTGAGGATGAGGCGACGCCGGTCCATAACGTCGGCGAGATAACCCGCGGGCAGGGTGAGCACGAGCATGGGGATGGCCTGGACGAGGCCGACCATCGCCAGGGCCATGGCGTTGTCGTCGGTGCGGATGTAGATTTCCCAGCCGATGGCCATCGCCTGGGCGCCCGTGCCGATGCGCGCGAGCAGCGTGCCGACCATGAAATGGCGGAAAGCGGGCTCGGCGAAGGCGGCGTAGGGGCGGTGGCCTCCGGGCGAGGATGGGTCGTCGCGTGGGGTCATCTCGAATTCAGGCCTCGCCGCCGCATCGGCCTAACGTAGCGTTGGCGGGCGGGGCTGGCAAAGCCGGCGGCCCCCGCCGCTTGCGGCTTCGCGCAGCGCCGCCCGCTTGCGGCGATGCAGCCGCTCACGAAGCCGCCCGCGGGTCGCGTCCGCCGGACTTCGCCAAGCCGCGAGAGGCTGGGGGGCCCGCTACAGCCGCGCGTGTGATATTTGTTCACCGCCCCGGCCGCGCTACAATGCCATCCCGGAACCGACATGGAGGGTTTGGCCGTGACCCAGCGGCTGTACATGGACAACGCGGCGACGAGCTTCCCCAAGCCGCGGTGCGTGCTCGAGGCGATGACCCACTACGCCAACGAGCTCGGCGCCAGCGCCGGGCGCGGGGCCTACGCCGAGGCGCGGGAGACGGGCCGGCTGATTTACCAGACCCGCGAGCGGATCGGCCGGCTGATCAACGCCGAGAAGCCCGAGCACGTCGTCTTCACGCTCAACACCAGCGACGCGCTGAACCTCGCCATCAAGGGGATCGTCGCGGCGAGCAAGCGCCGGCCGGCGCACGTCATCACCACCGACTTCGATCACAACTCGGTGTTGCGACCGCTCAACGCGCTTGAGCAGGCGGGCCTGGTCGAGCAGACCCGCCTCGCGTGCGATCCGGGCACGGGCCTGATCGACCCGGACGACGTGCGCCGCGCCATTCGGCCGCACACCGCGCTGATCGCGATGGTGCATGGCTCGAACGTCACGGGCACGCTCCAGCCCATCGCCGCGGTGGGGCGCATCGCCCGCGAGCAGGCGACCCCCCTGCTCGTCGACGCGGCCCAGACGCTGGGGCATTGCCCGATCGACGTGCAGCGCGACCACATCGATCTGCTGGCGTTTCCGGGGCACAAGGGCCTGCTCGGGCCGCTGGGCACGGGCGGGCTGTACATCCGCCCGGGCCTGGAGCGGGCGATGGCGACGCTGCGCGAGGGCGGGACAGGCTCGGTCTCGGAGCGCGACGTGCAGCCGGAGCTCATGCCCGACCGCTTCGAGCCGGGCAGCCACAACGCCATTGGCATCGTCGGGCTGGGCGCGGCCGTCGGATGGCTGCTCGACGAGGGCGTCGACAAGCTGTGGAACCATCACCGGATGCTGATCGCGGCGATGCTCCAGGGACTCGAGGGTGATCTGCCGGGGCTGACGCTGTACGGCCCGCCGGGCGTGCGCGACCGCTGCGCGGTGTTCAGCGTGCGCGTCGCGGGCTTCGACGATCCGCAGACGCTGTCGGCGCGGCTGGAGGCGGACTACGGCATCCTGACGCGCTCGGGCATCCACTGCGCCCCGCGGGCGCACGCGACGCTGGGCACCGCCGAGCTGGGCGGGACGACGCGCTTCAGCTTCGGGCCGTTCAACAGCACACAGGATGTGACCTACGCTTGTGATGCGCTCGCGCAGATCGCGCAGGCGCAGGTGGTGTCGGGGGTGTGAGGAGGCGTGACGGCGGCGGTGCGGGTGTAGGGTGGGTAGAGCGGAGCGAGACCCACCAGCATTGTTAAGCGTCTACGACCACCGCGGTGGGTTTCGCTTCGCTCGACCCACCCTACCACCGGGTCGCCGGTGCGGGTGGGAAGCGTCCGAGGAGTCGTCGATGTTTGGACCGCGGTTTCGCATCTGCACGCTGTTCGGCCTGCCGATCTACATCGACCTGAGCTGGTTCATCATCCTGCTGCTGATCACGTGGTCCCTGGCCGAGGGGCTGTTTGTCGAGCTGCCGACGATTCTGGAGGCGTGGCGTGCGACGGAGGCGACGCTGGCCGCGGCCGAGGCGCTGGCCGAGCAGGCCGGCCTCCGGTGGGTGCTCGGGCTCGTCGGGGCGCTGGGGCTGTTCGGTTCGGTGCTGCTGCACGAGCTGGGCCACGCGCGGGCCGCGGAGATGTTCGGCGTGCCGATGCGGGGGATTACGCTTTTCATCTTCGGCGGCGTGGCGGAGATGAACGAGGAGCCGCCCAGCGCCAAGGCCGAGTTCTGGGTCGCCGTCGCCGGGCCCATCGTCACGGTGGTGCTGTTCGCCCTGGGCGTGTTCGCCTGGAGCCTGGGCCTGGCGGTGAACCTCGCCCTGCCCGCGACGACGATCATCGCCTACCTGACCATCGTCAACGGCGTGCTGCTGGCGTTCAACATGCTTCCCGCCTTTCCGCTCGACGGCGGACGCGTGCTGCGCGCGGCGATCTGGGCCTACTCCGGCAAGCTCACCAAGGCCACACGCATCACCAGCCAGATCGGCGGGGGCTTCGGCCTGGCGCTGATCTTCCTCGGGCTGCTGCGCCTGTTCGCCGCGGGCGACCTGCTCGGGGCCATCTGGTGGGCGCTGGTCGGCCTGTTCCTGCGCGCCGCGGCGAACATGTCCTACCAGCGCGTCCTGGCCCGCCAGGCGCTGCACGGCGAGACGCTGGAGCGCTTCATGAACCGCCACCCGGTCACGGTCACGCCCGATTTGCCCGTCGACGAGCTGGTGCACGATTTCATCTACCGCTACCACTACAAGATGTTCCCCGTGGTCAACGGCGACGGCGAGCTTCAGGGGTGCCTGACGATCGATCAGCTCAAGGACGTGCCACGCGACGCCTGGCCCAGCACCGCCGTGGGGCAGGTGATGGAGCGTTGCGGGCCTGACAACACGCTGCGCATCGACCAGGACCCGCTCGAGGCCCTGACGTCGATGCACGCGACGAACAAGTCACGGATGATGGTGCTCGACGATGGCGGCCGGCTGGTCGGCGTGGTCTCGCTCAAGGACCTGATGGAGTTCCTGTCGCTGAAGCTGGAGCTGGGGGAGGAGGATTGACCGCCGCTCGCGGCTTCGCGCGAGGGGTGTACGGGGGAGGCGCGGGACGGGGCTGAGCCGCTTGCGGCTTCGCGAGGCGGTTGGATGATTGCAGCGGTTGCGGATTGCGGGCGGTTTCGCGAAGCCGCGAGCGGCTACTGGCTGGGCGCCGGCACGACCGCCCGCCCGATGGTGTGCGTGTCCGTGCCGAACCAGATGGCATTGGTCGGCTCATGAAAGACCATGTGGCGCACCGACCCGCCGCCGGAGGGCACCTCGCTGATGGAGATGAACCGCTCCTCGTTCGTGTCGAAGCCGATGAAGCGGTTGGGGCTCAGGCCCGCCTCGACGTACCATAGGCGGTCGTGGGAGTCGATGGCCACGGCGTAGAGCGAGGAGCGCGGCCCGCCGGGGCTCTGCCACTGCTTCATCGACGCATCCTCGGGGTTGTACACGCCCATGTATCCGGCCGCGGCGTCGACCCACCACACGCGGCCATCGGACGTCAACCCCAGGCGGCGGATGCGGCTGGCGTCGTCGGGCGTCTCGATGATGGCGAGCTCCATCGTTTCGGGGTCGACGGTGCCGATGGCGTTGCGGCCCATGAAGGCGATCCAGGGCCGATCGTTGTCGTCAACGACGATGCCGTATGGCCGCATGCGCTCACCGGGCACGTCGACGACCTCGACCTCGCCGGTCTCCGGGGAGAAGAGCCCGATGTAGCCGGCGGGCGCGGAGCGCTGGGCGGTGAACCAGATGCGGCCGTCGGACGTCCAGGCCATGGTGTGGGGGTCGTTGACCCCGTCGGGCATCTCGTAGCGGGTGATCTCGCCGGTGTCGGGATCGACCCGGCCAATGTGGCGATCGCGGTTGCCTGCGTACCACGGGTAGCCCTCGCCGTCGACGATGACGGCGTGGGGCCCGGCGCCATCGGGCAGCTCGAAACGGCGCATCTGCCCGGTCTCGGGGTCAAGGTGGCCGACGTAGTCGCCGCGCTGGCCGACGAACCAGACGGTGTTGTCGGGCGCGACGTAGGGGTCGCGCGGGCGGGTGTTGGCCCAGGGCACGGGCCATTCGTGAAACTCGAGGGTGGCGTCGGGGGCGACGAGGCCCGGGCCCGCCGATGCGGCCTCGTCGGCGCTGGCGGTGATGGGGATGGTCGCGATGAGTGCGAAGCAGGCGAAAGCGAAGCAGGCGCGAATCATGGCACGCTCCAGGGTTGGCCGCCGCGTTGACGAAATCGAACGGTCGCCCACGGGGGACGACGCCACGTCATGAGCGATGGTATCGGGTGGCGGCGGGGCGTTCCAGATGTTGCGGCGATAATCCGGGCGACGGCTCACGCCCGTCCTGAGCGAGTCCGCGAGCGAAGGGCGGGATTCCCGGGCGCATCGCGCGCACAACAGGCGTCGCGCGCACCTGAAAAATCCCCCCTTTCGCATGCGCTCAGGACGGGCCTTAACAATGCGCGGAGGTCAATGGTTCGCGGTCCTGGCTCAATCCAGGCTCATCGTCATCAGGAACTCGGCGTTGGTCTTGACCTTCTTCAGCCGGCTCTTGATCAGCTCCATGGCCTCGACGACGTTCATGTCGGCCAGCACCTTGCGCAGGCGGTAGACGAGCTCCAGCTCCTTGGGGTCCAGCAGCAGCTCCTCGCGGCGGGTGCCCGAGGCGGCGATGTCGATGGCCGGCCAGATGCGCTTCTCGACAAGCCGGCGGTCCAGGTGCAGCTCGCTGTTGCCGGTGCCCTTGAACTCCTCGAAGATGATGTCGTCCATCTTCGAACCGGTGTCGACCAGCGCGGTGGCGACGATGGTCAGCGAGCCGCCGCCTTCGATCGCCCTGGCGCTGCCGAAGAACTTCTTGGGCCGTTGCAGCGCGTTGGAGTCCAGGCCGCCGGTGAGAATCTTGCCGCTGTGGGGCATCTCGGTGTTGTACGCCCGGGCCATGCGGGTGATCGAGTCCATGAGAATGACCACGTGCTTGCCGTACTCGACCAGCCGGCGGGACTTCTCGATGACCATCTCGCAGACCTGCACGTGACGGGCCGACTGCTCGTCGAAGGTCGAGGCGACGACCTCGACCTCGTCGGGCGTGTTGTTGCGGAAGTCGGTGACCTCCTCCGGCCGCTCGTCGATCAGCAGCACCATCACCTGCACGTCCGGGTAGTTGGTGATGATGGAGTTGGCCATCTTCTGAAGCAGCACGGTCTTGCCGGTGCGTGGCGGGGCGACGATGAGCCCGCGCTGCCCGCGCCCCAGCGGGGCGACGAGATCGACGATGCGCATCTCGATGCCCTCGGGCGTGGTCTCGAGGACGAAGCGCTCGTGCGGGTGCAGCGGCGTCAGATCCTCGAAGGGGGTGACGTCGTTCAGTGCGTCGGGGGCCTCGTCGTTGATCGCGTCGACGCGCAGCAGGGCGAAGTAGCGCTCCGACTCCTTGGGCGGGCGGATGGTGCCCTGGACAACGTGGCCGACCTTCAGCCCGAAGCGGCGGATCTGGCTGGGGCTGACGTAGATGTCGTCCGGGCAGGCAAGGTAGGAGTATTCGGGGCTGCGCAGGAACCCGAAGCCGTCGGGCAGGATCTCCAGCACGCCTTCACCGTACATCAGCCCCTGCTTGGTGGCGTGCTTCTGGAGGATTTCAAAGATGAGGTCCTGCTTCTTGAGCCCGGTGTAGTTTTCGAGGCCCACCTCCTTGGCCAGGTCGTGCAACTCCTCGACGGTCATCTTCTGCAGGTCGCGCACCGACAGCTCGCTGCGCTTGGCGAGCTCGTAGCGCTCCTGCGTCTCGGCATCGAGCTGCTCATCGGTCTGGGCCGGGCGTGTGGCGGTGGCGGTGCCGGTGTCGGCTTCGGCGTCGCGCGCGGGGGCCTTACGCTTGGTCTTGGGGCTCTTGGTGGCCATGGTGGAATCGTCTCCTTGGAGCAATCAAAAAGGGGGGATGGGTGCGCCCGGCCTAGATACCGGGCGCGGCGGGCGGGCCGCTTGCTTCGTGCTCGTCTTCCCGGAGGCTCGGATCGGGCTCAAATCCCTTTGAGCATTATTCAGGGGGGGTTGGGCGTGGCCGGATGTGGGCCAGCGACGCCGGGGGCATCGCCCGCGGCATCAACTCACGCCTGGTCTCGTTCGTGGAGGATCAGGGAGAGCACGCGACGGACCTCGGCCTGGGCCTGGGCCTCGCTCGCGCTGTTGTCGACTACATAATCGGCTTGCAATCGCTTCATGTCAAGTGACGCCTGCTTTTTCTCCCGCCGATCCAGCTCCCGCTCGTCCCAGCCGCGCGCCTGGCGCACGCGGGCGACGCGGACCGGCCGGGGGGCGTCGACGTACACCAGCACGTCGCACTCGCGGGCCAGCCCGGCCTCGAGCAGCAGGGGCGAGTCCTCGACGATGGCCTTGACCGCCGGGTCGGCGTCGAGCTCGGCGCGGCGTGCGGCCCGCAGCGCCC
>SLDI01000579.1:0-9923 GCA_007125385.1 Phycisphaeraceae bacterium
CCCACTTTTCGGACGGAGCCTAATTTTGCGCCAATCTTCCCCGCCTCGCCCGCCCGGATTCGAACCAGTTGCGCAGGCGGCGGGAAATTTATAAGTGTTTCTTAAATATTGATTTGGTTAGTTTCCCCGTTGCGTCTCTCCGCGGCGAATCGCCCGGGCTTTTGGCGTTGCCCCCGGCGGCGGGCCGATGGCTGGTCGGGAATGAGTGATCTGCGCAACATGGGCAAGCACCCCAACGGGTCTCAAATAACCAGATGGGGCTTTCCGGGTGGACGTTTCCGGCTTATACTGGGGCTAGCTAGAAGGTGCGGGCGGGGCCGCCCCACATCGATCCCGCCGCTGCCCGCAGGCGCGGCGCGAGTGCGGATGCGGAAGGAGAGAAACGCGATGCTCGCCAAGCAGGCATCAGGTCGGGAGAGAGCCGGGGTCGCTCAACGATTCATCATCACCGTCACCGGGGCCATGCTGCTGCTCGCCGCCACGTCAGCCCAGGCCGCGTTCATTCATAGCGCCAGCTCCGAGCCCGACCTCGGGCTGGCCATCGCGAGCAACAGCTACCAGGGCGGCACCGAAGGCGCGATCGTGCACACGCTCGATCTCGCGGCGCCCGGGGACGAGTTCATCCTCGACGACATCGAAGCCGTCAAGGTCACCCTCTGGATCGACCACAGCCGCGCCGGCGACTTGACCGTCAAGCTCGTCAGCCCCGCGGGCACCGAGATTTTCCTGATGAATCGGCCGGGCGCCGCCGGCGTCTGGGGTGACGGCACGCCCCACGGCAGCGCGCGCGGCAGCACCGGGCGGCTCAGCGCCGCGTTCCCCGTCACCTTCCACGACAACGCCGAGCTCAGCTCCCACGAGATGGGCAACGGCCCGAGCTATCCGATCATCGGCAACGCCGGCCCGTCGCAGTTCCGCCCGTCGGCCAACGGCTACTCCCAGGGCAACGCGCTGCTGGGCCTGCTCGCCGGCGAGCAGGCCGCCGGGCAGTGGACGTTGATCGTCGGCGACGCGGCGCCGGACAACGCGGGCGTGCTCGAGCAGTGGTCGATCGAAGTGACCACGATCCCCGAGCCCGCAGCCGCGACCCTGCTGGCCGCGGGGCTCGTGCTGCTGGCGTCGCGCCGCCGGCGGGGCCTCTGACACCCGACGCGGGCCTTGCACGGGGGCGAGGCGGCCAGGCCAACCTTCGCCAGCGCGGCCGGGCCTTGCCCGGTAGCCACATCAGCCCGGCCACCATCGCCGCTGGGCATTCGATCAGGAGGCGGTATCAAGCCAGCTCATGATCCAGGCGCGCAGGCCCAGCGGCCGACTCGCACGCGTCGCGTCGGCGAGACGCTGCTCGGGCGCCGGCGTGGGGGTCGGCTCGAGGCTGGCGAGGTAACGGTCGAACAGCGCGCTGCCCAGCTCATCACCGGCGCCGAGGCGCACGCCGTTGCCGTCGCCCTGCTCGTCGCTGACGAGCACGAACGCCGGGGCGTCACCGGTGATGGTGTGGACGCGGTCCAGGCTGGCATGCGGGGCCGACTCGCACCCGGCGCTCAGCGCCAGCGCCAAGGCGGGGAAGAGTCCGATAAGGGCGTGCTTCTTTCTCACTTCCGATGCTCCTTGCTCCGGGGTTTGGGCAATCCTTGCCGGTTCATCGGCTTGGCCCGGTTTTGACTGAACAGGCAATCGGTGTTGCAATACCCATTCCGTTGGAGGGACCCGTTACAACCCGCCGCGAGGAATCAGCCGTGCCACCAAAAGCCTCCGTCGCTTCGCCCGCGTCCCGCGTCGCCTCCGGCTCCTTCATCGGGCTGCTGGCGCTGGCGTGCCTGATCTTCCATGCCACCGCCAACGCCCAGGCGCCCTTGGAGCCGGATCGGCCTCAGGCCTACCAGGTCAGCCGCTTCGAGCTGGACTACCTCCATCCGCATCCGGATCTGCCGGCCGTGGAGCAACTGCTTGAGACGTCGCTGCGCCTCGGCTTCGAGGATGGCGTGTACTACGGCCCGGACACGGGCGTGCGCCGCGTCCAGCGCACCATCGCCGCGCTCAACGAGGAGCCCACACGCCTCTACGACGCCGCGGCCGTTCAGGCCGTGATCGAAGCGGTGCTCGACGAGCTCGTGACGCGCGAGTTCATGGGCGTGTTCGTCGCCCCCGACCCGACGCAGATCGATCGCCGCGGGCAGGATCTGCGCGACGAGGACGAAACCGTGCTGCGACTGATCATCGGCGTCGGCCGGGTCGCCGACGTGCGGACGCTGGCCTACGGCGAGCGCTTCGACGTCGATGAGGCCGAGAACCTGCCCGTGCATGAGCGCCTCATCGCGCGCTCGCCGTTCGCCCAGGGCGACCTGCTCAACCGCCGCGAGCTCAGCGACTACGCCGCCCGCGCCAGCCGACATCCCGGCCGGCGCGTCGACGCCGCCGTCTCCGCCGCGCCGGAGCCCGGCGGCGTGTCGCTGGACTACCTGGTGACGGAGAACAAGCCCTGGGCCGTCTACTTCCGCACCGGCAACACCGGCACGGCGCAGACCGGCAAGTGGCGGCAGGAGTTCGGCTTCTTCCACAACCAACTGACCAACAACGACGACATCCTTCAACTCCAGTACGTCACCGCCGAGTTCGACGACTACCACGCGGCGCGGGCCTCCTACGAAGCGCCCTTGTTCGACATCGAGCCGCTGCGCTGGCGCGTCGTGGGCAACTACGCCGAGTTCACCGCCACGGACGTGGGCATCTTCGCCGAGGACTTCGAAGGCCGGTCGTGGAACGCCGGCGGCGAGCTGATCGGCAACGTCTACCAGCGTGGCGACTTTTTCGTCGACGTCTTCGCCGGGGCGCGCTACCTGGACGTGGACGTCGAGAGCCCGGTGCCGTTCCCGGCGCGCGGGCGCGAGCAGTTCGTTCTGCCGCGCCTCGGCGTGCGCACCGAGTGGGAGGCGGTGGCGTTGCGTCACCGGGCGATGCTCCAGGTTGAGGGCCAGGCCGGCGACGCGACCAACGTGAGCACCAACGAGCTGGACGACCTGGGCCGGCCCGGCGCGTCGCGCGACTGGCTGGTGCTGAGCTGGATGATCGAGCAGCGGGCGTTCATCGACGCGCTGCTGCGGGACCTCGAGGCCGCCCAGCAGGCCGACCGCGCCCTGCTCGCCCACGAGCTGCTGGTGCGGTTCCGCGGGCAGTATGGCTTCGACAACCGCCTCATCCCGCAGGCCCAGCAGGTCGCCGGCGGGCTGTACACGGTGCGGGGCTACCGCGAGTCGCTGGTCGCCGGCGACGACGTCTACCTGCTGACCGGCGAGTACCGCCTGCACGTGCCGCGGCTGTTCGGGCTCCGCGACGAGCCCCGCGAGCTGTTCGGCGACGAGTTCCGCGTCCGGCCGCAGTCGCCCTACGGCCCGACGGACTGGGACCTGGCGCTGCGGGCGTTCATCGACGTGGCGCGGGTCGAGTCCAACGCGGGGCGCGGCTTCGTGGCCGAGCCCAGCGAGACGCTGGTGGGCACGGGGGTGGGCTTCGACCTGGCATATAGGCAAAATGCGCGGGTCGGACTGGATTGGGGCATTGCGCTGTCCAGCACCGACCGGGGCGACACCAGCGTCGGATCCAGCCGCTTGCACCTGCTCGTAACCGTGCTCTACTAGATCAGTACCGCGCCCGGCCTTGTCGCCGGGCCCACCGCCGGGGACCGGACCCCCGGGGCACAAAAATGGGAGACGCTCTTATGTCGCCATGCGATCGGCATCGATTCGTGTTCTCGGCCCGTCAGATGGCCTTGGCGGCCCTGGGTGTGACGCTGGCCGTGGCGGCGCTGCTCGCGGCGCCGCCCGCCGACGCCAACCAGAACGCGTCGGGCACCATCACCGGCTACGACCCCCAGCACGGCACCGTCGACGTCGACTGGAACGGCAACACCTCCACGTTCGACATCGGCTCGCAAAACGCGATCATCGAGTTCCAGAAATTCGGGATCGCGCCCAACGAGATCGTCAACTTCACCGGCGGCGACTTCCGCGTGCTCAACCGCGTCGTCGGCGGCGACATCAGCCAGATCGCCGGCCAGCTCAACGCCAGCGGCATCGTCTACCTCGTCAACGAGGCCGGCGTCCACTTCGCCGAGGGCGCCATGGTCGACGTCGCCGGGCTCTTCGCCGCCGGCGGCAACATCACCAACCAGGACTTCCTCGACGGCGTCGACCGGTTCACCGGCCTCGAGGGCAATGTCCTCAACGAAGGCATGCTCCAGGTCCAGCCCGGCGGCGCCCTGCATCTGCTCGGCAAGCAGGTCGCCAACGTCGGCACCATCAAGGCTCCGCAGGGCACCGTCACCATGATCGCCGCCCACGACGTGTGGCTGAGCGAGTCGGCCAACGGCCGGGTGCTCGTGCGCGTCCGCGGCGAGGGGCAGGAGGAGTACACCGAGCTCAACGGCGAGGAGCTGCCCGCGGGTGGCACCTCGGCTGAGCTGGATCCCGAGAACGTCGGCGTTGATCAGGTCGGCGACATCGAGGCCGACGACGGCCACGTCGTGCTCGGCGCCGGCGACCTCTACTCGCTGGCGGTGCGGCACGCCGGCTCGACCCGCGCCAGCGGCGGCGATGTCGAGGTCGTCGCCTCCGCCGGGGGCATCGAGCTTTCCGACAACGCCATGGAGATCGAGTCGAACGACGCGCCCATCGAAGCCGGGATGATCCGCGCAGCGGCCGATCAGATCACGTTCGATCTCAATGGCCGTGTGCTCGCGGCCGATACGGCCATGCGCTTGGTCGCGCCGGAGCTGCTGCTCATGAGCGACCTGGTGCTCGACGGCGGGCAGTTCGGCGTCGAGCTCGACGGCGAAGTGCTCAACGCACTGGCCGGCGAAGGCACCGCCCCCGGGCTCTGGATCCTCAGCCCCGCGGTGATCACCGGCAACATCGGCGACGGCGAGAACCCGCTGGGCTGGGTCCAGATGGGCTCGCCCGAGCGCACCGGCGGCGAGGTCGTGCTCGGCGGCAGCGCGGTGCGCACCG
The DNA here is from genome assembly GCA_007125385.1 of Phycisphaeraceae bacterium. Taxonomy (GTDB): domain Bacteria; phylum Planctomycetota; class Phycisphaerae; order Phycisphaerales; family Phycisphaeraceae; genus SKPT01. Next base: position 5,004 of record SLDI01000579.1, read on the forward strand.
AGATGCACCAGCACTATCACCGCCGCGTCGTCTTCGACCAGACCGCAACCCTCGATGCCGGCGACGAGGTGCGCATGCTCGCCGGCGGCGAGGCCGGGGCCACCGACCCGCGCCCGGGCCTGACCGTCGACGCGCCCCTGTTCGTCATTGAGGGCGGCCTCGGCGGCGCCGCCCGCCTGCGCTTCCTCGCGGCCACGGGCCAGACCGTCGCCCAGGGCGACAACCCGCAGATCGTCACCGAGGGCCTGCAGCTCTACCTGCTCGGGCTCGAGGTCAGCGACGGCACGGACCTGACCCTCGTCGCCGAGCTGGTCGAGGGCAGCGAGCCGCACGCCCAGGGCGCCACCGTCGCCGTGCTCGGCCGGACCACCGGCGGCGGCAGCCTCAACGTCGAGGCCCAGGACCGCGCCATCTTCCACGACGCCGTCGAGGCCCTGGCCAGCCTCGACGTCGTCTCGGGCAACGAAGCGATCTTCGAGGCCGACGTCGACGTCGCCGGGCCCGTGAACGTCAGCGCCGCCGAGTTCGCCGTGTTCGAGGGCTCGGTCCGCAACTTCACCGAGCTCAACGTCGAGGCCGGCAGCGTCGCCGCCATTGAAGGCGACCTCGACAGCGAAGGGAGCATGAGCCTCGACGCCGGGGACCTGGCCGAGGTGCTCGGAAACATCACCGGCCTGAGCCAGGTGCAGATCATCAGTGGCGGCGGCGCCCAGGTCGTCGGCGACATCGACGGCGTGGCCGTGTTCAGCCTCGAGGCCAACGCCGCGCAGCTTCTCGGGCTCATCGACGGTGTTGACGATTTCCAGGCTGACGTCGTCGACTTCGTGCTCTTTGGCCAGGACATCGGCGGCAGCACGGCGCTGGGCAGCTTCACCGTCAACGCCGGGCAGATGATCGGCCTGGGCAACTTCCTCGAGCAGGGCGCGACCATGCTCGTGCGGGTCGACGGCGACATCCTGCTCAACGCCGCCGGCCGGGAGGAGATCCCGGACACCGCCACCATGGCCGCGCCGAACCTGCACCTCGAGAGCCTCAATGGCAGCGTCATCATGGGCCAGCATGAGAAGCTCACCGCCCTGGATCACCTGCGCATCGACGCCGCCGACGAGGTTCGCGTCGGCGACCTCAGCGCGCTGGGCGACATGGTGGTCAACGCCGGCAGCGCGATCGTGCTGCTGACGCGCAGCGCCGCCCTCGTGCTGGTCAACCAGGACGGCGAACTGGTCAGCGTTATGGACCAGGGCGTGGACTACATCGCCGGCGGGCAGTTGCTGTTCAGCATGACGCCGACGCTCAGCGGCGAGGGGGCGGCGCCGAGCTTCGCGTCGCTGCTGCCCGACGCCGACGCCGAGGCCTCGGATCTGGGCCCGGTCGTCCGCATCGCCAGCCTCACCCGCGCCGACCTGCTGACCGACGAGTTCGTGCTCGACGCCCACGCCCAGCGCCCGCTGTGGGTCGCCCCCATCGAGCCGGCCGAGCCGACCGGCTCGCTGGCGGTCGCTTTGGCCAGTGACGGGCCGGACGTCTCGCAGCAGACCGCCATCGCCCAGGCCGAGGTCTGGCTGCCCGCCGACCTCGTCCAGGCCCTGGCCGAGCTCGGCGTCGACGTCCGCGGCGCGGATGCCGCCATCGCACGCGGCGACTCGATCGTCGACGACTACGGCATCGACGATGAGCGCATCGTCGTGACGACCTCGCGGCTGCGAGGCGCGGCGGTTCGCTGGATGCTCGACGCTTACGCCCAGGTCATGACCCGCCGCTTCGCCACGCCCGAGCCCGTCAGCCGGGCCGACGCCGTGCGGCAGCGCCTGGGCCAGGCCTGGGAGGACTATGTCGAGGCGCACGGCCCCGACGCCCCGGCCGAGGCGTTCCGCGACTTCCTGGCCGGTCGCAGCGACCAGCGCCTGGCGCTGGCGTACCTGGACGGCCTGGCCGAGACGCTCCGCCGGGCCGGGCACCTGGGCCTGACCGAGCGTGAGACGGCCCACCTGCGGGCCGCCCTGCTCGAGCCCGTCCGGCCGGAAGGTCTGGCCGTCGACACCTTCCAGAGCGCCGTGACGGGCCAGGCGCCGTCGCGACGCGAGGCCGGCGCTGCCGACGCCGATCGTCTCGGTGCCGCCATCCGCTGACGCGCCGCCTCGACAACGTGCTCAACCAGACGCCGCACCGCCCCGGTGCGGCGTTTTCTTGTCCTCACCGCGAGCCACCTTGCAGCGCGAGCTCGCCATGGCCCATCCGTATCACTCGCCCCATATCCCGCGCCCGGCCAGCCGGGCCCGCCGCTCGGCGGCGAGGTAGCGATCCAGCTCATCGTGCGCCCAGCGCGTCTCGGCCTCGGCCAGGCCGCGCTCGACCAGCAGCTCGTTGAGCCACCGCCCGTCCGCGAGCTCGACGTGCGCGATCACCCGGCCGTAGCGCCCGCGCACGCGCTGCGGCTCCAGGTGCAGCGTCACCGCCTGGCCCTCGACCAGCTCGCGCACGAACGCCGTGGCCTCCTCGGCGAAGGGCTCCGGCTCATCCCGGCCCTGCTCCGGCCAGGCCATCTCCGGCGTGTCGATGCCCCACAGCCGCACCCGCGTCGTGGCGTGCTCGCCGTCGGGCGCATCGACGTCCAGCGTGTCGCCATCGATGACGCGCACGACGGTGAACGTCCTGCCGTCGTAGATGGCCATCTCCGCCGGCCCCAGCGCGACCTGGCCGAAGACGCCCATGCGGTCCGCCGCCACCGCTGCGGCGAGCAGGATGATGACGAGGGCGGCGATGAGTCGGCGGCGGCGACGCCGCTGGCGGAGATAGGTGCGCAGCGGCACGCGCTGGGCGGGGATGCGGGGGCGGCGAGCGGCCATGGTGACAGGGTACCGTCGACGGCGTTGCCGGATAGGTTCATCCACGGGCGGGCCGACACAGATCGGAGTCGGCGTCTCGCGAAGCCGCGAGCGGCTATCGGCCGTTGTTCAGCAGCACCAGGTTGTTGCGGTGGATCACCTCGTCGAACGCGCCGCGGCCGAGGATCGCGGTGAACTGGTTGGAGCGCTTGCCCTTGATCAGCTCCAGCTCGTCGGCGGCGTAGTTGGTCAGGCCGCGGGCGAGCTCGCGGCCGCGCGGGTCGCGCACGACGAGCACGTCGCCGCGTCGGAACGTGCCGCGCACCTTGGTGATGCCGCTGGCCAGCAGGCTCTTGCCGCGCTGCCGCAGCGCCCGGGCGGCGCCGTCGTCGATCGTCAGCGCCCCGGCCGGCCGGGCGGTCAGGCCGATCCAGCGCTGGCGGGCGTCGAGCTTGCGCTGGGCGGGCACGAACACGGTGCCGACGGGCTTGCCCGCGAGCACGGCCGCGAGCACGTCGCGCTGCCGTCCGTCGGCGATCACCGCCAGCTCGCCCGCCTCGGTGACCAGCCGCGCCGCCTCGAGCTTGGACGCCATGCCGCCCGAGCCCCAGGTGCTGCGCTCGTCGCGGGCAAGCGAGAGCCGGCTCGCCACGGACTCGACCACGTCGATCACCTCGCCGCGCTCATCCAGCAGCCCGGGCACGTTGGTCAGCAGGATCAGCACGTCGGCGCGGATGGCGGTGGTCATCAGCGCCGCGAGCAGGTCGTTGTCGCCGAAGCGGATCTCGTCCACCGCCACGGTGTCGTTCTCGTTGAGAATCGGCACGCAGCCCAGCTCGTGCAGGCGGGTGACGCAGTTGCGGATGTTGAGGAAGCGCGTGCGGTCGTCGAAGTCGCCGCGCGTCAGCAGCATCTGCCCGACCTTGAGCCCGTGGCGCTGGAACGCCTGGTTCATGTGGGCCATGAGCCGGCGCTGGCCCACGGCCGCGATCGCCTGCAGATCGGCGATGTCGCGCGGCCGGTGGTCGATGCCCAGCTCCAGGCACCCGGCCCCGACCGCGCCGGAGCTGACCAGGGTCGGCTCATAGCCCCGCGCCCGCAGCCGTGCGACCTGCGAGGCGATGCGGCGGATGTACGCCAGATCCAGCCGCGGCCCGTCGTCGTCGGTGCGCGTCACAAGCTGCGTACCGATCTTCACGACCAGGCGACGGGCGGCGGGCAGGAGCGTCTGACGCAAAGCGGTGGACATTGGATCGCTGATTGCCGATTGGGGATCTGAAATACAGTGTACCGATTTCACCCCGCCCGGAACGCAGGGTTCGCGGTGGGTGTCGCCTCGCTCGGCCCTGCCCGGCGTCGCTACCATGTCGCCATGATCGACGTCAAGGACCTGCGCAACGACCCCGACAAGTACCGCCGCGCCGCCGACGCCAAGCGCATCGCCGTGGACGTCGACCGCCTGCTCGCCCTCGACACCGAGCTGCGCGACGCCGTCACGCGGCAGCAGGAGCTCACGGCCGAGAAGAACCGCATCGGCAAGGAGATCGGGCAACTCGCGGGTCGGCTCAAAAAGGCAAGCGACGACGAGAAAGCCCAGCTTCAGCAGCAGATGCAAACCCTCCAGCAGCGGCCGAGCGCCATCAAGCAGCAGGAGCAGCAGCTCGCCGAGCGCGTCGACACCCTCCAGCGCGAACGCGACGAACTGCTCCTGGCGGTGCCCATGGCCCCCGACGACCACGTCCCCCACGGCGCCTCCGAAGACGACAACGTCGAGCTGCGCCGCTGGTGCCCCGACTGGTTCGACCCCGACAAACCCTTCCGCGACAACAAAGGCTTCACCCCGCTGACCCACGTCGAGCTCGGCGAAAAGCTGGGCCTGTTCGACACCGCGCGCGGCGTCAAGATGGCGGGCACACGCTCCTACGTGCTCACCGGCGACGGCATGCTCCTGCACCAGGCGGTGCTGCGCCTGGCGTTTGACACCATGATCCACGAGCACGGCTTCACGCCCGTGTCCGTGCCCGTCATCGTGCGCGACGAGATGATGTTCGGCACCGGCTTCTTCCCCGGCGAACGTGAAAACACCTACGAAATC
>SLDI01000659.1:0-2542 GCA_007125385.1 Phycisphaeraceae bacterium
ACCCAGCTCCGTCAGCCGCGTCAGCGCCCGACGCTCGGCCCGACGCTTGCGGCGGATCAGGGTTCCCTCGGCCCTGGCGGTCTGCACCGCCGCCGCGGCCGGGCCGGTCGTCGCCTGCTCGGCGCCCGCCGACTCCCCGTCGGCCGCGGCGTCGGTGCCGGGGCCTGCGGTGGCGGGGTCGGTCGTGGCGGGGTCTGCGGTGGCGGGGTCGGCCGGGGCGTGTGACGCGGCGGAGCTGACGGTCACGAACGGCCCGGGCTGAGCGGGGCTGACGTTGTGGCCGTCGTAGCTGAAGCGCACGCGCGCCAGCGCCTGCTGCTTCTGGCCCGAGCTGCCGAGCACCTCCTGGGCCTGCGGCGCGTCGGGGCTGTACAAGTCAAGCTGCGGCACCGGCTCGACGCGGCGCGGCGTGCGCCCGACGCCCTCGGGCAGGTCGATCTCGGGCAGTTGCGGCAGCATGTAGAGCCGATCCAGAAACCGCTCGATGTCGCCCCGGGCCACCACGATCGGCCGTGTCGGCTCGTCGCGCCGCCGGGCCTCGTCGCGGAACTGGCTCGCCCAGCGGAACGCGTCGCGGTCGTCAAACGGCGCGACGCGGCCGTCGTGGATCACCAGCCCGTCCGGGCCGCCGAGCAGCAGTTGCGGCGCTTCGACGTCCAGGCGCTGCTCGTCGCGGCGCAGCTCCAGGCACACCTGCAGCGAGCCGTCCTCCTCGCTGAGCTGCCCGCGCATCCACAGCACCCACGGCGTCTCGCCGTCCCAGGCCAGCGGCCGCTCGTCCGTCTCGCCGCGGCTTTCGCCGACGTCGAGCAGGCATCGGCCGGTCTCGAGCATGCGCCTGGCGAGCGTGCGCCACGCCGGGGCGGGCAGGCGGTAGGCGGCGTGGCCCCGCGCCGCCGCCGAGGGCGCGCCGACGGCCTCGTCGTCGGCCTGCTGGCCGCCGATCAGCAGCGCACACAGCTCGCGGTCGGCCGGGTCGGTCAGCTCCGCCAGGTTCGCCGGGCCCAGCTTCAGCACCTTGGACTTGCTCCACCCGCTGGCCACCGCCGTGCGCTGGCGCAGCTCCACGACCAGCGCGTGCTGCTGCCGCGACGTCTCGGGCAGGATCACGTAGCAGACCTGCCGCTGCGTCGGCAGCAGGGCGCTGGCCTGACGCTCCAGGTCCTCGCGCGACGGGCGCAGCAGCGTCAACCGCCCCATCCACTCCGGCTCGCTGGCGCGCCGGGTCACGTCGCCCGACTCGCCCTGGCGCCGCCTGGCCTTGGGCGCCCGCACGCGCAGGCTCGCCAGCCGCTCGGCGTCCGCGCCGGGGCCGTCGGCGTTCTGCTGCACGTCCAGCAGCGTCGCCCAGATGTGCTTGCAGTACGCCCCGGCCGCAAAGCTCGGACACGTGCATTCCGCCACCGCCCGCGCCCCCTCCTCGCGGATCGTCACCAGGTAGCTCTCCCGCCCGCGCACCTGGGCCCGGATCAGCTCATCAGCCTCCGGCTCCAGGCGCTGGACCCGGTTCGAAGCCTGATAGCCCCGGCCCCGCATGCGGACATGGCTCTGGAAGAACGGCGACCACGTGGTCAACAGCGACATGCAACGCCTTCCCTCTACACACCGGCGAATCCGAATCACCTAGCTTACGCCCGCCCGCCGTGGCGGGCAATCGGGGCCGGCGAAAAGGCGGCTCTCGCAGAGCACGCCGAGAGCGCCGAGCAGCGCAGGGTGCATGAAACGCAAGGAGGAAAACCGCGAAGACGCGAAGCAGGCGAAGGACGCGAAGCCGCTTATATCGCCCCCAGGCGCCATCTTGCCAAGGATGAGGGCCTCGGTGTCTACTTCTCGCAAAATCCGTGTTCATCTGTGTTTATCTGTGGCTCATGTCTTCACTCAACTCCGCGCTTCTTCGCCCCTTCGCGCTCTTGGCGGCCTCTGCGAGAACCGCCGCGTGGCGGGGGGCCGCGGCAGCATCTACCATGGGCCATCCGATGCCCGGCAGGTCCTTGCATGAGCAGTGGCGGCAGGTTGTGTTGCGCGGCTGGTCCAGGCTCATCAGCCACCGGCCCGGCGCGGTGCTGGCGGTCGCCCTGGCCCTGGCGCTGCTGGGGGCCGGCTACGCCGCGACGAGCCTGGGCTTCGAGTCCAGCCGCAACGCCCTGATCGCCGAGGACCTGCCCTGGAACCAGCGGTTTATTGCCTGGCGCGAGGCGTTTGGGGGCAAGTCCGATTTCTTCCTGGTGCTCGACACCCATGACGCCGACGGCCAGGCGGACCCGCAGGCCGACCGCGCGGCCCGCGCCCTGGTTGACGCCATCGCCCCGGCGCTTCAGCGCCTCGACGCCGTCCGCGAGGTCTTCTGGGGCTTCGACCGCGGCCAGGTGCATCCGCGGGCGATCCAGCTTCAGCCGCTGGCGGAGCTGCGCGCCGAGGTGGACCGCATGCGCCAGGCCGAGGCCCTGCTCGCCAGCGGCACGCCGGCGCGCCTGCTCGAGCGGGCGATGCACGGCGGTGAGGCGCCGGGGCAGGGGGGGCCGGGGCAGGTCGAGGCGTTTGC
>SLDI01000137.1:0-2540 GCA_007125385.1 Phycisphaeraceae bacterium
GCGCCAGCAGCCGCTTGCGCTGCGCCACGCCAAGCTCCGTCCACGCCGCCGCACGCTCAAGCAGCGCCATCACCTCCGTCAGCGCGTCGCGGTGCCGGTTCGACAGGTTCAGCGCGTCGCGCCACCGCCCGACGTGCCCGTGCCCCCGCCGCGCCAGGCCGGCCGCCCGCTCCAGCGTGCGCCCGCCGGCGTGGCGATCGATCATCCACGCCGCCAGCCGCGTCGCGTACTGACCCGCTTCGGCCTGCTCCAGCCCCGCCAGCGTCGGCAGCTCCACGTCGGCATGCGCCTCGTCCAGCGTCGGCTCATCCAACGCCAGCTCCTGCACCAGCGCCGCGGCACGCCCCGGCCGCCGCCCCGTCAGCATCGCCTCCACCTCCGCGCCGATGCGCTCGCGGCTGATGCGCGCCAACCGCGGGGCGTGACGCGCGATCGCCGCGGCCGTGGACGGCTCGATCGTGAACTCCAGCCGCGCCGCGATGCGCACCGCCCGCAGCATGCGCAGGTAGTCCTCGGCGAAGCGCAGCTCCGGGTCGCCGATGGCGCGCACCAGACGGGCATCGAGGTCGCGCCGCCCGTCGACATGGTCGATGATCCGGTCCCCGCCGGTGGCCGGGTCCACCGTCAGCGGGTCGGCGAACAGCCCGTTGATGGTAAAGTCCCGCCGCGCCGCGTCCTCGCGGTCGTTGGTGAAGACGATCGACTCGGGCCGCCGGCCGTCGGCGTAGCCCCACTCCCTGCGAAACGTCGCCACCTCGATCGCCCATCCGGCGACGTAGGCGAGGATCACCCCGAACGCCTCGCCGACCGCCCGGCTGCGTGGCAGCAGCTCGCGCACGCGCTGCGGCGTCGCGTCGGTGGCCACGTCGTAGTCCTTGGGCTCGAGCCCCAGGAGCGCGTCGCGCACGCATCCGCCGGCCAGATAGGCCGTGTGCCCGGCCTCGGCCAGGGTGCGCACGATATGCACCGCCGCCTCGCGCTGGCTGGGACGGGTTGAGCGCTGGCGACCGGGCATGGGGCAAGTTTACCCGCCGATCGGGCTTTGTCGGGGCGCCGGCTCGGCCATAGAATCGCACCATGATCCGACGCCTCGCCCTCCAGCCCCGCGCCCGGTTGCTCACGGCCGGCGTCGCCGCGGCCGCACTGAGCCTCGCGACCCTGGCGGGCGCCGGGTGCCAACGCAGCCCCCTGTCCCTTCAGGACGCCCCTTACAGCCCCTACGAACGCTACCAGTCCCTGCGCGGCGAGCCGCCCGCCGGCGCCCGCGCCGGCCGCCACGAGGTCGTCCCCGGCGGGCAGAAGCCCTCCCTCCGCGAGCGCCTGCGCCCCATGCAGCCGTACTAGCCCCTGCCGGAACAAGGGTGCCGCTCAACGCCGTGAACTCCGGTTGTAGGGTGGGTAGAGCGAAGCGAAACCCACCGGTTGCGGCGGGAATCCACGGCCAGCGTGGTGGGTTTCGCTCCGCTCTACCCACCCTACATCAGCGCCGCCACGCGTAAAGTTCACGGCGTTGGGTGCCACTGGCGGCTTGTCCGCCAGTGCCCGGGCGCAACAAAGAACCACGACCCCCAAGCCACCTTTGATCACCGCAAGATCTGCACCTTCAAGTGGAATACGGCGCCCAGGCACTGGCGGGCAAGCCGCCAGTGGCACCCGCGATCGCGAACGGCGCTCCGGCGGCGGTGAGGCGGGACAGCTTGCCTGATCGGTGCGACCGGTGCGCCTCGCCCCGTTTTGCCGGCCCGCCAACTCGGGAAAATCAAAGGCCCGGTGCGCCGATGGCCGATGAGCCTGCAGTAGTCCCGGTCCGGGCGGAGGGTCGGGTTGTGCCGGAGGCATTATCGGAGCAGCCGCGTGCCGGATCGCCGAATGATGGTCGTGATCGGAGCCCTGGTCGGCGGCATGACGCTGGCCAGCGGCGTGCTGCTGGTGCTCGAGCCCGGGCCTGTCGCCCCCTGGTCGGGCATCACGCTCCAGTCCATCAACCGCGTCTCCACGCCTGAGCAGGTGCTCTTCGACACCGCCGGCGACCCGGTCGCCTGGAAGGCCATCGTCATCCACGACTCCGGCACGCTCGCCGGCTCGTCACGCACGCTCAACGACCAGCACGAACGCCTCGGCCGCGGGGGCCTGGGCTACCACTTCGTCATCAACAACGGCTCACGCCAGAGCGACGGACTCATCGAGGTCGGCTTCCGCTGGACCCGGCAGTTCGCCGGCGACTACCTCACCGGCGACAACGCCGACTGGTTCCACGCCAACGCCATCGGCATCTGCCTCGTCGGCGACGTCGACCGCCAGCGCCTGAGCCGCGCTCAGCTTCGCGAGCTGGCCTGGCTCGTCGAGCAGCTCCAGCAGCGCTACGACATCCCGCGCGACGCCGTCTACGTCGACGTCGGCTCCGGCGACGACGCCGAGTTTCCCCACGACTGGTTCCAGCAGCAGCTCTCGCCCATCGCCCGCCGGTGAGGCCGGTTGTACATCCCCTGCATCCCGATCGGTTAACGCCCGTCCTGAGCGAGTCCCCGTGGCGGGGGCGA
>SLDI01000449.1:0-2539 GCA_007125385.1 Phycisphaeraceae bacterium
ACGCTCTCGTCGTGGAGGAAGTCGCGCACCACGTCGAAGATCGAGCGGTAGAGCACCGTGAAGCCGGCGCGGATCACCGCCTGGCCGATCGCCTGGACGAGATGACTCTTGCCCACGCCCGGCGGTCCGAGCAGCAGCACGTCACGGGCCTGGCGCACGAACGCGCCGGTCACAACGTAAACCTTGCCCGGCTCATGCTCCAGCTCCTCGCTGACCTCCCGCCCGATGCACTTCATGTTCGCCTTCTCATCCTCGGGCAGGTCGTGAACGCGCTCGATGCGCGGCAGGTCGTCGGGGATCGGTCGACGCTTGCCGCGGCGGGCGGGTGTGGCAGGACGCTCGTAGCTCACCGTCTGGGTCGATGGTTCGTCAGGAGACGCAGCATCGGCCGAATCCTCGCTGTCTTCAGAACTCGCGAGATGCGCAAAGAGTCCTGCCTTGTCGTCGCTGATTAACCGCTCCGACTTGCTGCCCCAGCAGACCGTCGAAGCTCTTGCGCATGGCCCCCTTCGCAGGGGCCTTTTCCTGGAGTGCTTCAGTCCATTCGTCACCTCCTGAACCGCCCCAGGTGCTTCCGGCCGGGACGAGCTTGGCCGGGCGGGAGTTGCACCCGCGGATTCGACGTGCCTTGCAAGGCACACATAACAACATGTGCGAGCGAAGCCTTCGCGGCATCGCCATCGGCCGACGTTATGCGGAGTCCGGGATTATGCGGAGTCACCGCCGGGAGGCGGCGATTCACGCGTAGCGGGCTGGGCGGATGGCAATTGTCTACGAGTGGAACTCCGCATAATCATGGATGCTTTTCTTCGCCCCCAGGGCAGAAAGGAAGGCATTCATGCTGGAACACATTTTCCGACGAGCACGTGTGCAGGAGCGTATGCGAGCCAACCCGCTCGCCGATCTGCTGGAAGCGTTGGTGGAGCATCTTGTGGGCCGGGGTCACAGCCCGGAGATCGTGCAGCGATATCTTCAAGCCGCCGAACATTACGGTCGGTGGCTGGGGCGACCAACGGCCGGATCCCGTTCGATCAACAAGGCCAGCATTCGATCCTTTGTAAACGACCATTTGCCGGTGTGTCGGTGCGAGCCGCCGTCACCTCGCAACCGGATCATGGTGCGTGCGGCGTTGATGCATCTGCTTGAAGTAAAACCGGCCAATGGTGTTGACGAATACGATGGAACAGAGCCGCACAGCGAGGTGATGAGGGAATTCGATCTGTACATGCAGGATGTCTGCGGTCTTGCTGAGGCGACGCGTCACTACCGCCTGCGATACGCAAGCGAATTGCTCACGCAAAAGTACGGCCAGGCTGCACCGCAGTGGATGGCGCTGTCCGCCGATGACGTGATCGAGTTCGTCAGCCACTATGGTAGACGATGCAGTCCGGCCACAGCCCAGGTGGCTGCTTCTGCTCTGCGGGGATTTTTACGTTACCTGCGGGTGCGTGGCTTGATCGACGTCGATCTGGCGCAGGCGGTGCCACGGGTGGCCCGGTGGCGTTTGTCGGCTCTGCCGTCGAGACTCAGCGATCAGGAACTTCGGCAACTGCTGCGAGCGTGCAATCGCCGCGATCCGGTGGGACGGCGTGACTACGCGGCACTTCTGTGCATGAGTGACCTGGGGCTCAGAGCCCACGAGGTGGCGGCTCTGCGCCTAAACGACATCGATTGGCGCCGCTGCACGCTGCGCATCGCATTGCCCAAGCAACGACGTGCTCGGTTGGTGCCAATGCCATGTCGCGTGGCCGAGGCTTTGGCCGTGTACCTGCGTAAGGGGCGGCCGAGCGCTTCGACCGGTCGTTCGGTGTTCGTTCATCATCGCGCACCGATCGGCGCCGTTTTGGACCCGCGCGGCATCAGTCAGCTCGTCCGGCGGGCCGCCACGCGAGCAGGCCTGCAGGCCAACCGGATCGGTACCCATCGCCTGCGTCATACCGCTGCCAGCCGGATGCTCGGGCGAGGTGCGGCGCTCAAGCACATCGCTGATGTCCTGGGCCACGGCTCTATCGATACGACCGCAATCTATGCCAAGGTTGATCTGAAGACGCTGGCGGGTGTCGCGCTTCCCTGGCCCGAACAGGAGGTGGTGCGATGAATACACCCCCAACCATACGAAGGCAGGCCGAGCAGTATCTGGAGCATCGTCGAAGCCTGGGCTTCAAGCTCAAGATTGAAGGTCAACAGTTACTCAACTTCGCCGAGTATGCCGATGATTCCGGACACCAGGGTCCCTTGACCGTGGACCTGGCCGTGCGCTGGGCCCGGCTGCCCGTCCGTGCATCACGCCTCTACCAGGCCCGACGCCTGGAGGTGGTCCGCTGCTTCGCACGCTACCTCGCCATCTTCGATCCGAAGACCGAAATCCCGCCGACAGGATTACTTGGGCGCGCCCACCATCGCGGTGCGCCCTATATCTACAGCCCGGCGCAGATCGGCCAGTTGCTCGATGCGGCCATGCAGTTGAGGCCAACCGATCGGCTCAGGCCAACGACCTATGCGACGCTCTTCGGCTTATTGGCCTGTACGGGATTGCGGA
>SLDI01000198.1:0-2537 GCA_007125385.1 Phycisphaeraceae bacterium
AAGTCGTGCGCGCTCATCGGACCTTGCAAGTCATTGGATTGGCTAGGATTGTGTCAAAAACGCCTCGGGTTAACCGGACGGCAGTGATTTCTGATTTCTGATTTGGGGTGGGGGGCGGTGGGTTGATCGGGCGCACCCTCCCCCAGCCCCCCCTGGGGGAGGGGGGGGAAGAGATCCCGACCTTCACTCGCGGACTCGCTCAGGTCGGGCGTTAGCGGGCTCGCGTCGGGCGTTAACGGGCGGGCGCGGGTGGACGATAGGATGGTGGGATGAGCGCATCAGTCAAGGCTGTGGTGACGGTGATCGGTCGGGACCAGAAGGGTGTCGTGGCGCGTTTTGCGACGTACCTGGCCGAGCACGGGGTGAACATTCTGGACATCGAGCAGCAGGTGGTGCACGGGCGGTTCATCATGGACATGCTCGTGGACGTGGCGGAGCTGACGCTGTCGCTGGATGAGCTGGTGACGGGTCTGCTGGGGCTGGGTGAAGAGCTGGGGATGCAGGTGCGTGTGGCGCTGCATCACGAGCGTCGGCCGCGGCGTGTGGCGGTGCTGGTGAGCAAGGAGCCGCACTGCCTGGAGGCGTTGATCGAGGACGCGGCGCACGGGCGTTATCGGGGTGAGCTGGTGGGCGTGCTGTCGAACCATCCGGACCTGGAGCCAGTGGCGCGCCAGGCGGGGTTGAGCTTTGCGCACATGCCGTCGACGGAGAAGCGGGCGCACTTTGACTGGGTGCTCGAGCGGCTGGGTGAGCTTGAGCCTGACCTGGTGGTGCTGGCGCGTTACATGCAGATCTTGCCGGCGGACATTGTGCAGGCGTACCGGGATCGGATCATCAACATTCATCCGTCGTTGCTGCCCTATTTCCCGGGTCCGCGGCCGTATCAGCAGGCGTGGGAGCAGGGGGTTCGGGTGACGGGGTGCACGGCTCACATCGTGACGGAGGAGCTGGACGCGGGGCCGATCGTGTTGCAGGACGTGTTCCACATCGAGGTGGGCAAGGACACGGCGGAGGACGTGAAGCGCAAGGGTCGCGAGCTGGAGGGTCGTGTGCTGTCGCAGGCGGTGCGGATGTGGCTGGATGAGAAGCTGGTGGTGGTGGATGACAAGGTGGTTTTCCGGCCGGGGTTGAGCCGGTTTCTGGAGGGGTAGGGGGGTGAATTCAGAATTCAGAATGCAGAATGCAGAATTCAGAATTGGGGAGGCAGGAGGCGGAGCGGCGGAGTGTGGGAGGGGAAGTCGGTGCTTCGCTCGCGGACTCGCTCCGGCCGGGCGTTGAGGGTTGGGGGTCAGGCTGTGGCGGTGGCGGCGGGGCGGTAGCGCAGGCGTGATTGGGCGAGGCCGACGGTCTGGCCCTTGCCGGCGTTTTTGGCGGCGTAGAGGTTTTCGTCGGCCTTTTCGAGCAGTGCTTCGCCGGAGTCGATGCCGTCGCGTCGGAGCGAGGCGACGCCGATGGAGAAATTGACGGGGACGTCGCGGTGCAGGGCGAGGGCCCGTTGGCGGAAGAGTCCGCGGATGGCGGTAATGAACTGCTCGGCGCGTTGCATGGACTGTGAGGGGAGGAAGACGGCGAACTCGTCGCCGCCGAGTCGGACGGCGAGGTCTTCGTCGCGGATGTGGGCGCGGATGAGGGCGCCGAGGAGGACGAGCAGCTCGTCGCCGGCGGCGTGGCCGTGGGTGTCGTTAAGGGCTTTGAAGTTGTCGAGGTCGATCATGATGCAGAGCAGGTCGACGTCGGTGGAGTGCTTGACGGAGTGGACGAGGGTTTCGAGCTGCTCGTCGAGGAAGCGTCGGTTGCCCAGGTCGGTGAGGGGGTCGCGGAAGGCCATGTGGCGCAGTCGCTGGGTGGCGCGCCGGGTGGCTTTGGAGATGCGGGTGTCGAGTGTTCGTCGGAGGCGGTTGGCCTCGTAGCGGTGCTGGACGGCGGCGACGCCGACGCGGTGGACGGCTTTGGCGATGCGTCCGAGTTCGTCCTGGCGTGCCACGGGCAGGCCGGAGAGGGCGTTGGAGCCTTGCTCGGCGGGTTCGACGGCTTCGAGTCGTTGGAGGAGTCGGTCGAGCGGGCCCGTGATCCAGACGCGGCTGACCAGGCAGAAGAGGGATGAGGCGAGGATGATGCCGGCGAGCATGGGCCAGTGGCGGAAGCCGGCGAGAGCCTCGCCGAGTCCGATGAGGACGCCGAGGCTGAGGGCGGCGAAGACGAGGGCGAGGTTCTTGGTGCGCAGGGGGGCTTCGTCCCATGCGCGGCGGTGCTTGAGCATGGCGCCCCAGCGTGGGGTTTGCGGGGCGCGCCCGGAACGTTGGGCGGGGGCGGAGCGGGCCACGGCAAGCCCATCGGCATGAGGGGGCCGGGGCTTTGGCGGAATCGGGTGGGGCAAGAGAAAAAGGCATCGGGGCGCTCGGCGCGACCGTCACGGTCGGCACCGGCGGGCGTGGGGTTGCGGTTGCGCGGCGCTGGGCAGGGGGTTTCAGTGCGGCCAGCCGGGAGAAGTCCCTGTGGACAAGGGCTTTATGCAGGAAGCCGGGGGTGTGGGCGAA
>SLDI01000257.1:0-9888 GCA_007125385.1 Phycisphaeraceae bacterium
CACCAGAGTCCAACCGACACGAATCGGTGTCGAGTCCCCGCCGCGACCGCCGCGGCGAGACCCCAACTCGGTCGTAACGGTTCGGGTTCACTAACTCACATCATGACGGGTTCTGTGACACGCCGCGGCGGTGCCGATCCGGTATCCTGCCCGCGGCAGCGCAAGAGCGGACGCGCGGCGATGAGTCTCATAAAGTGAGAATATAAATTGGCTTATGATCCATCCGCCCCGGATCGGCCCGTGACGCTGGGCATCGCGGGCATCGGCGGCTACGCCGCAACAATCGCCCAGCTCATCCTCGCCAATGAGCAGGCCACCCGGCCCCACGTCCGCCTCGCCGCCGTGTGCGACCCGGAGCCGGAGGCCCACCGCAGCCGGGTCGCCGAGCTCAAGGGCCTGGGCGTGCAGGTGTTCGCCAGCTTCGACGCCCTGCTCGACGTCGGCACCATCGAGGCCGTCTGGCTGCCCGTGCCGATCGACCTGCACGAGCCGTTCACCCGCCAGGCGCTGGCGGCCGGCAAGGCGGTGATGGTCGAGAAGCCCGCCGCGGGCACCCTCGACGAACTCGATGCCATGATCGCCGCGCGCGATGCCGCCGGGCTGCCGGTGGCGGTCGGTTTCCAGGACGTCTACCGCCCGGAGGCGCTGGCGATCAAGCGCCGCCTACTCGAGGGCGTGCTCGGGCCGATCCGCCGCGCCAGCGTCATGGGCCTCTGGCCGCGCGCCGACACCTACTTCCGCCGCGCCCCCTGGGCGGGGCGCATCGCGCACAACGGGCGCTACGTCCTGGACAGCCCCGCGCAGAACGCGATGGCGCACTACATCAACCTGCCGCTGTTTCTGCTGGGCCCAGAGCTGCACGACGCGGCCCACCCCGTCGCCGTCGAAGCCGAGCTCTACCGCGCCGCCGACATCGAGAACTACGACACGATCAGCGCCCGCGTGACGCTGGACGAGGGCCCGCCGCTGCTGATCCTGCTCACGCACGCCTGCCAGCGAAGCGCCCATCCTCGGATCCGGCTCCAGGGCGAGCGCGGCGAGCTGACCTGGTCGCCCATCGAGGCCGCCGCGGTCATCGACACGCCCGACGGCCGCGAGCGCCTGGGCACGCCCGGCGTGGACGATGCCCGCCGGCGGATGCTCCAGCGCTTCGCCCGCCTGGTGCGCGGGCTCCATGAGCCGGACGTCGCCGTGGCGACGCTGGAGCTGGCGCGTCGTCATACGCTGCTGGTCAACGCGGTGTCCGAGGCGGTGCCCATCGTGGCCGTGCCCGAGTCGGCGTGTCAGCGCGTCGAGGACCAGCAGGGGAAGATCACGGCCATCGAGGGCATCGAGCAGGCGTTCGAGCGCTGCGCCGCCCGCCACGCGCTGCTGCACGAGCAGGGCGGGCTTGGTTTCACCACCCGGGCCACGCGTTGCTCGCTCGAGGGCTACGCCCGGTTCGCCGGCCCCGCGGGCGTGTCGCAGGCGAGCAGGGGCCGATAGGGCCCCGAGCAGTCGCCGCGGGCTCCACGTTGTCGGCGTGCCGGGCAGGCCCCTCTTTCGCTGCGCGCCGAATGCATTAAACTGTACGGCCTAATGCGGTTATTCAACCGAGCCCCGATTCTGGCGCTGATGGCGGCGCTCGCCGCGGCCGCCGGCTGCGAGCTCGAGACGCGGGTGATCCGCGACGGCTGGGCCAACTTCCCCGCCGACCCGTCGCCCGAGCACCAGGCCTGGGGCGGCGCCGAGGCGCCGACCTGGGCCGTGCGCCTGGCCCACTACCGCGGCCGCGACAGCCGGCGCCAGGCCCGCCAGCTCATCCAGCGCCTGCAACGCGAGGCCAACGTCACCGACGCCTGGGCCGTCAACTCGCCCCACGCCAGCACGGTCTACCGCGGACGTTTCGTCGACCCCAGCACCAGCACCGCGCGCCAGACGCTGGCGCAAACGCGGCAGATCGAGCTCGACGGCGAGCGCCCCTTCGCCGACGCCCGCCTGACCTCGCCGCACCTCGCCGGCGAGGGGGACGACGGTGGCGATGGCGGCGACCCGGCCGACCTGGCCCACTATCCGGGCTACTACAGCCTCCAGGTCGGCTTCTTCGACGACCAGCACACCAGCGACCGCCACCGCGCCGCCGAGCGGTGGGCCGGCGAGTTGCGTGACGAGGGCCACCAGGCCTTCTACTACCACGGGCCCACGCGTTCGATGGTCACCATCGGCCTGTTCCGCTACGAGCAGGCCTTCACCGCGGTGGACGACCCGCGCGGCCAGGGGGACAAGTCGCGCATCGACGCCTACTCCGGCCGCGTGCGCGCCCTGCAGCAGCACTTCCCCTACACACTGGCCAACGGCCACGAGGTCTACCTCGAGGACGAGCACGGCCGGCGCGAGCGGCAGCCGACGGTGCTCGTGCGCGTGCATTGACGCCGCTCGCCAGCATCCCGAAGGGTGCTGTGTGCTGCGGCCATCCACCGTTGATCGCACGCAGCAGCCTTCGGGATGCTGTGTGGCACCGACCAAAGGCCTTCTCACACACGTTCTGAATGCGTATCAGTGGTTCTTTCGCCAGGCGCGCGGTGCCCCGGACGACAACCGCCCCGGCACGAGCCGGGGCGGGGTGTCGTTGGCTCTGATTGTCGCGCGGCGGGTCACTTGAGCTCGACGCTGCCACCGACCTCCTTGATCTGCTCGGCCAGGGCGTCGGCCTCTTCCTTGGGTACGCCTTCCTTCAGCGGCTTGGGCACGTTGTCCACCAGCTCCTTGGCCTCCTTCAGGCCCAGGCCGGTGGCCTCGCGCACGACCTTGATGACCTTGATCTTCTGGTCGCCCGAGCTTGTGAGCACGACGTCGAAGCTGGTCTTTTGCTCGACCTCCTCGGCCGCGGCGGGGGCGGCGGCGACGGCCACGGCCCCCGCGGCCGGCTCGATGCCGTACTCTTCCTTGAGGTAATTGCCCAGGTCCACCGCCTCCTTGAGGCTCAGACCCACCAGCTTGTCGCCAAGCTCCTTGATGCCGGCTTCCACTTCAGCCATGGTTCACGATCCTTTCCACGCAAATGCACGCGTCCGAGAGGTCGCGGCCCATTGCCGCGATTTAACCCAAATGGGCCAGTCGAACGACGATGTCAAGTCATTGTCAATCGCCGATTGTCGATTGAGCTGCCGACGCCGAGCCATCGGCAATCGGAAACCGACAATCGGTATTGGCGTCACGCCACCTTTTCGATGCTCTCGCCCTGCTCGAGCTTGTCCTTGATCGCGTCGACCAGGCCGGCGATCTTCCTGCCCGGGCCGAGCACCGCGCCGACGAGGTTCTGGGCCGGCGTGAGCACGAGCTGGATGACCTGGGCCTGGGCCTCGTCGCGCGTCGGGTACTTGCTCAGGGCCTCGACCTCGTCCGGGCCGAAGACGATCCCGTCCAGGATCGCGCCCTTGAAGGCGAAGCCTTCGATCTGCTTGGCCCAGCTCATGAGCTCGCGGGCGACGTCCACGGCCGTGGTGTCGCCGTTGGTCGGATACACCATTGCCGCCGAGCCTTCCAGCAGCTCATCGACCGGTTCCAGGGCCGTGCCCTGGAAGGCCTTGCGGGCCAAGCTGTTCTTGACGACGGTGACCTTGACCTGCTTCTCGCCCAGGCCGGCGCGCAGGCGGTTGTTGGTCTCGGCGTTGATGCCGCGAATGTCGATCAGCACCGCGCCGGTCACGTCGCCGAAGCGCTGCTTGTACGACTGGATCATCAGGTTCTTGACGGGCTTGCTCATGGCTGTGCTCTCTTGCTTGGGCGCCGCGTGGCGCCGAGGCACTGGCGGACAAGCCGCCAGTGGCACCCGATCTCAATGCTTACGATCCCTTCCGCGCCCCCTGCGCTCTCGGCGATCTTCGCGAGAACGTCTTACGACGGCGCTTCGACCCGCACGCTGGGGGTCATCGTCGCGGACAGGGCGAGCTGCTTGATAAAGGTGCCCTTGGCCGCGGCCGGTTTCATGCGCACGATGTTGTCGATGAAGGCCTGGACGTTCTGCGCCAGGCTCTGGGCGTCGAAGCTCTGCTTGCCCACCACGGCGTGGATGTTGCCGCCGTTGTCGTTGCGGAACTCGACCTTGCCGGCGCGGTACTCCTTGACCGCGTCGACGACGTTGGGCGTGACGGTGCCGCTCTTGGGCGAGGGCATGAGGCCCTTGGGCCCGAGCGTGCGCCCCAGCCGGGCGACGACGCGCATCATCTCCGGGCTGGCGATCGCCACGTCGAAGTCCATCCACCCGCCCTCGATCTTCGCCACCAGCTCCTCGCCGCCGGCCTCCTCGGCGCCGGCCTCCTTGGCGGGCTTGACCAGGTCGTCGCCGCAGAAGGCGATGACACGCTTGGTCTTGCCGATGCCGTGCGGCAGCGAGACCGAGCCGCGGATCGCCTGGTCCGCCTGGCGCGGATCGATGCCGAGCTGCATCGCGATCTCCACCGACTGGTCGAACTTGACCGGCTTGAACGCCTTGATGCGCTGCACCGCCTCCTCCAGCGGCACGGGCGTCTTGTCGGCCGCCTTGCCCCCGTCGGCGCGGTAGCGTTTGCCTGGTTTGCGAGCCATCGATCTGCCTTTCGAGTTCCCGCGGCCGAGGCCGGGGTCGTCTCCCACGATTCAGGCTCGTGGTAAGCCTTGAAAATCAGCCACGAATGAACACGAATAAACACGAATTAATGGGAGAGAAGGCCGGCCTTGCCCTTCAATTTGTGTTTATTCGTGTTCATTTGTGGCCATGTCTTTCAGAGCTCTCCGTCGACCTCGATGCCCATCGAGCGGGCGGTGCCGGCGACGGTGCGCATGTTGGCTTCGACGCTTGCCCCCCCGAGCTCCTTGGTCTTTTCCTCGGCGATGGCGCGGAGCTGGTCGACGCTGACCTTGCCCACCTTGGTCTTGTTGGGCTCGCCGGAGCCCTTGTCCAGGCCGGCGGCGTCGCGCAGGAGCACGGCGGCGGGCGGGCTCTTGATCTCGAAGTCGAACGTGCGGTCGCGGTAGACGGTGATGACGCAGCCGACGACCTTGCCGTTCAGGTGCTTGGTCGCCTCGTTGAACTGCTGGATGAACTGGCCGGGGTTGACCCCGTGCTGGCCCAGCGCCGGGCCGATGGGCGGGGCGGGCGTCGCCGTGCCGCCGGGGGCCTGGATCTTGAACTGGCTGGTGATCTCTTTCTTGGCCATGGCTGAAGCCTCGTGGTCGCGGGTCGGTCCCCGGCCCGCGCGCGGCGGCTCCGGGGCGGGGCGAGCCGGGCAGTATAGCAAGAGGAATGCAGAATTCAAAATGCAGAATGCAGCATGGGCAGGCGGTTCGGCATCGGCCTGGGCCGACGTGATCGCACCCCAGCAGCCTTGGGCGTGGTGTGTGGCACCGGCCCCAGGGCGTCGCACACGCGTTCTCAGGCCCACGCCTCCGCCTGCTCGACCCGCCGCTGCCCCGATCCCATCGTCTCGGGCTCGACGATGCGCGGCTCGGCCTCGCCTGCCTCGACCATCCGCCGCACCAGCCGCTGACGCATCACCTCGCGCACGGGCGCGTGACTCAACGCGCTGACCAGGTTCGTCAGCTCGTGCGGGTCGTACGCCAGGTCATACAAGAACGCCTCGCGATAGGTGCTCGCCTGGCCATGGCCGTCCGGGTCCTCGGCGACGACGGCGTACTTCCAGCGCTTCGTCCGCACCGCCCGGCCGGTGTGCGACTCGCTGATCTGCACGAAGACCTCCTCCGGCCAGCTCGCCGTCGCGTCGGGGTCGCGGCGCAGCAAGGGGAGGATGGAGCGGCCCTGCATGGTGGCCGGCACGTCGAGGCCGCACGCTTCGAGCAGCGTCGGCGGCAGGTCGACGAGGCTCACGAGCTGACCCAGCTCGCCGCCGGCCATGAAGCCCGGGCCGTGCAGCATCGTGGGCACGCGGATCGAGCTTTCGTGGCATGAGCGCTTGTACTCGCCGTTGCGCGTCTTGAAGTGGCAGGCGTGGTCGGACGTAAACAGGATGATCGTCTTCTCCAGCAGCCCCAGGCTGATCAGCGCGTCGACCAGCCGGCCCAGTGCTTCGTCCAGGCGCTTGACCATGCCCCAGTACCCGCCCAGGTGGGCGTGGGTCGAGCCCCCGGCCCGCCCGTCGTCCTCGCGATACGCCGGCAACGCCGCCAGGTCCGGCGGGGTCCAGCGGCCGGTGTAACGCTCGCGATAGCCCACCGGCGGGGGGTAGTCGTCCACGTGGTTCTGATGGTGCGGCTCGATGTACGAAACCATCAGAAAGAAGGGCTCCTTCTTGTGCGCATCGACGTAGCGGATCGCCGCGTCGGTGCACGCGTCGACGCGGTAGCCCGGCAGGTGGTGGGGCTCGTTGTCGTTGTCATAGAGCACCGTGTGGTACTCGTCGACGCTGAACTCGAGCGCCTCGGCCGCGAGCCAGTCCTGGTACCCGCCGCGATGCGAGGCCTTGACCGGCCCGCGCTTCTCGCCGGCCAGCCCCTCGCGTCCGGCCAGGTGCCACTTGCCGATGTAGCCCGTGCGATACCCGGCGTCGTTGAAGCATGAGGCGAGCGTCGGGAACCGGCGGCGATCCGTCGGCAGGGCGATGCCGTTGCGCCAGCAGCCGGTCGTCGTGGCGTAGGTGCCGGTCTGCAGGCACGCCCGGGCCGGGCCGCACACCGGCTGGCAGGTGAAGCTGTTGGCCACGTGCGTGCCGGCCCGCGCCAGGCGATCGAAGTTCGGCGTCAGCTCCAGCGGGTTGCCGTTCAGCCCCGTCGCGTCGTGCCGCTGCTGGTCGGTGAAAAAGACGATCACATTGGGCTGTTGCTGGGGCATGGCCATCCTCCGGGGCAGGCCGGGGCGGGCACGCCACCCGCGGCATCCGTTGAGCACGTGTTCCCGGCAGAACCCGGGAAGGGAAGAGGCAACGACCAACCCCGCCGTCCGGCTTCGGGAACCCGGGACCCGAGCTGGCAAGTGCGGGCGGGAGGATTCGAACCTCCACGGGTATTACCCCACCAGGACCTAAACCTGGCGCGTCTGCCAATTCCGCCACGCCCGCGACGGCCCCCTCGTCTGGACTTGTCGGCCGGACTTGCCCCCAACGTGTCGCACGGACGAAGTGGAATGCGGCCGAGAGGAGTCGAACCTCCACGGGGTGTTATCCCCACTAGGACCTGAACCTAGCGCGTCTGCCAATTCCGCCACGGCCGCAGCGGGTAGAAAATCGTAGTTTATCGCGGGGCCAGATGCAATCAAGGCGATCCCGCCCTATGCCGCCGGCCCCCCCTTCTGCTTCGTGCCTGGGTGCCTGCGTGCCTTTGCCTTACAGCTCCAGCACGGTGATGTTGGTGTTGCTGTAGATGCACAGGTCGCCGGCGATCTGCATCGCGTGGCGGCAGACGTCGGGCGGCGCCTGGTCGCTGTGGGCGAGCAGGGCGCGGGCGGCGGCGGTGGCGTAGGCCCCGCCCGAGCCGATGCCGATCAGCCCGTCGCTGGGCTCGATCACGTCGCCATTGCCCGAGACGAGCAGGCTCGCCTCGCGGTCGGCCACGGCGAGCAGGCTCTCGAGGTGGCGCAGCAGGCGATCCGTGCGCCACTGCTTGGCGAGCTCGACGGCGGCCTTCTTGACGTTGGCGGGCGAGTCCTTCAAGTGCTGCTCGAAGCGATCGAGCAGGGCGAAGGCGTCGGCCGCGGCGCCGGCGAAGCCCACGAGCACGCCCGCCTTGCCCGCGCCGACCTCCTCGAGCTTGCGGACCTTCACCGCGTCGGCCTTGGCGATGGTGTGCTGCATCGTGACCTGCCCGTCGCCGGCGATGGCCACGGCGGAGCCGCGGCGGACGCTGAGGATGGTCGTGGCGTGGAAGGTGTCGCGTGGCATGAAAGGGATTGTAGGCGGTGGCGGGATTGGGGGTTCGGGGTTCGGGGTTCGGGGTTCGGGGATCCGCAGAGGCGTTGGCCGAGCTTGCCGGCGGGGCGTCGGGACCCCCTCCCGGGGGAGGGGGCCTGCGGATGCCATGCGGGACCGTCATGCCATGCGGGACGCGGTGGTCGGGTGTTGATCACGTGGCGGGCGCGCATGGCGTTCGGGCGCACTCTCCCCCGACCCCTCCCGGGGGGAGGGGGGTGAGGCATGCGACCCCTCCCGGGGGGAGGGGGGAGGCACGCGGCGTAGAATCGCCGTCATGTCCGATCCCTCCGATCCCCCCCCTGCCGAGCATCGCCATGCGCCGGTGCTGGTCGAGGAGGTGCTGGAGCTGCTGGGGCCGCGTCCCGGGCAGGCGGTGGTGGACTGCACGCTGGGGCGGGGCGGGCACGCGGAGCGGTTGATTGCAGCGGTTGGGCCGGGTGGACGGTTTGTGGGGCTGGACGTGGACGCTGAGAACGTGGCCTACGCGCGTGACCGGCTTGAGCCGGCGGCGGCGCGGGCCGATGTGACGATGAGCCTCGTTCACGCCGACTTCCGCGACGCCCGGGCGGTGCTGGATGAGCTGGGCGTGGGGCGGGTCGACGCGCTGCTGGCGGACCTGGGCTTCGCGTCGAGCCAGATGGACGAGGCGTCGCGGGGGTTGTCGTTCGCCCGGGAGGGGCCGCTGGACATGCGTCTGGATCCAGGCAGGGACACCACGGCCGCGGAACTGGTCAACACGCTGGGCGAGCGTGAGCTGGCGGACGTGATCTATCAGTATGGCGAGGAGCGATTGAGCCGACGGATCGCGCGAAAGATTGTCGAGGCGAGGCGGGTTGCGCCGATTCAGACGACAAGCGCGCTGGCGGAGTTGGTTCGCCGCGCGTACGGGCCGCGGGCCAGGCGCATGCGCATCGACCCGGCGACAAGGACGTTCATGGCCCTGCGAATCGCGGTCAACGATGAGCTGGCGGCGCTGGACGAGCTGCTGGCGTCGCTGCCGGGCTTGCTCAGCGACGGCGGGCGGGCGGCGGTGATCAGCTTCCACTCGCTGGAGGACCGCCGGGTGAAGCAGAGCTTCGTCGCCTACGCCCAGCAGGGCGCGGCCCGGCGGCTGACGCGCAAGCCGGTGACCGCCGGCGAGGCGGAGCGTGAGGCGAACCCGCGGGCGCGGTCGGCGAAGCTGCGGGCGCTGCGCTGGGGCGTGGAGGCGGGGGGATGAGCAGGCAGGAAGGAGCGTGGGGGGAGACGAGGAAGCGACGGCCGATGACGCGTGAGACGAAGGTGGGACTGCTGGTGGGGATGGGGCTGATCCTGCTCATCGGCGTGATCGTCAGCGATCACTGGGCGGTGGTGCAGCAGCAGGCGCCGGCGGAGCTGACGCGGCTGGCCGAGCAGGCGCAGCGGTCGATCCATCATGTCGAGCACCTGCCCGAGCCGGTGGCGGAGCGCGAGGGCCAGGCCCGTCGGCCGGCGGCGCCCGTGCCGACGCCGGATGAGCTGGAGGCGGCACGGCAGGCGGTGCGGCCGGCGATGAACCTGGGCAACCAGAACGGCGGCGCGGCGGCGGGGTCGGTGGCGGGGCCGGTGGCGGGGATGCTCACGCTTGACGACGAGCTTGCCCCGGTGCCGGAGCCGGCCGACGAGGCGCCGGCCGACGAGCCGGAGCCGGCCCAGCATCGCGTGGCCCGGGGCGAGTCGCTGTACCGCATCGCCGAGCGGTACTACGGCGAAGGCGACGCCTGGCGGCGGATCGCCGAGGCGAACCCGGAGCGGGTCGACGAGGACGGCCGGGTGCGAGCCGGCGACGAGCTGGTGATTCCGCTGCTTCAGATGCCGGGCTTCGAGCCGGCCGGGCGCGAGCGCGCGGTGCGCATCACGGAGCTGCCGCACGAGCGTCGCGGGGCGCAGCGCGAGATCGAGGTCCAACCGGGCCAGACGCTGAGCGACCTGGCCGCGCGGTACCTGGGCTCGGCCGGGCGCTGGCGCGAGCTGCTCGAGGCGAACCGGG
>SLDI01000564.1:0-2531 GCA_007125385.1 Phycisphaeraceae bacterium
CCTTGTGGTCCTCGATCTGCTTCATGAGCTCGGAGGGGTACTTGGCGCCGAGGCCGAACTCCGGCAGCTTCTCGTACATCTGGTAGCTGGTGATGGGCATGATGCCCACGATCACGGGCGTGGTGCAGCCGATGACCTCCAGGCGCTCGCACCAGTCGAGGATCTCGGGCGTGTCGTAGCAGAACTGGGTGCAGATCCAGTCGGCCCCTTCCTCGCACTTGGCCTTGAGGTGGTGCAGCTCGTCCATGCGGTTCTGCGTGGCGTGATGGCCTTCGGGGAAGCCCGCGACGCCGATGCCGAAGCCTCGGCCGTTGGGGTGGCTGTGCTTCTCGTTGTACTGGCGCAGCCAGCGGACGAGGTCGGCGGCGTAGCGGAAGGCGTCCTGGTCGCGGTCGTAGTCGGGCTGGTCCCTGGGCAGGTCGCCGGAGAGCGCCAGGACGTTGTCAATGCCCCAGTTATGGTAGTGGTCGACCACCTCGCGAACCTCGTGTTCCTGGTGGCAGACGGTGGTCATGTGGGGGATGACGGTCAGGTCGTGGCCGGTGTGCAGTTGCTTGACGATTTCGAGCGTGCGATCGCGCGTGCCGCCGCCGGCGCCGTAGGTGACGTCGACGAAGCTGGGCTTGAGTGGCTTGAGGGCGGCGAGGCAGGCGTCGAGCGCGGCCATGCCCTTGTCGGTCTTGGGGGGGAAGAACTCGAAGGAGAACGTCGTGGGGTGCTTGGCGAGTATGTCTTGAATGTGCATGGATTCATCCTTTTATCCGGATGGACAGATAGTACCCCGGCCGCGGGGGCGCGTCAACCGCCTCGGGGGAGGAAGGAATAGCCACAGATGCACACAGATGAACACGGATAAAGGCGGGGGAAAAAGACAGAGGCCTCCGAAAACCCGGACGCCCGTGACTGCTTCGATAAACCGCGAAGGAGCGAAGAAACGCGAAGTTGCGAAGCTACAGGGGATTAAACCAATATGGCACTTCTTCGCGCCCTTCGCCTGCTTCGCTTCTTCGCGGTTAATTCGCCAAGTTCCTGGCTTCCTTATCCTGCCTTGCTTCCTATCCGTGTTTATCTGTGTGCATCTGTGGCTAACCCTCACACGCGGAAGATCGCGCCCAGGCGTTTGCCCATCAGGATACTCGCGCCCAGCAGGGTGACCGTGAGCAGCGCCATGCCCCAGACGCCCATGGCTGAGGCGATGTAGGGGCCGTCGCCCAGGCGGTTGAAGAAGGTCCAGATGGCCATGGTGATCGGATAGAAGCGCTCCGACTGGGCGAGCACCAGCGATTCGCTGACGGCCAGCATCGCGAAGGAGAAGACGAGGATGCCGCCGGCGATCATGTTGGCCATGATCAGCGGGACGACGACGCGGCGGATGGCGTACATCGGGCTGGCGCCGAGGTTGCGGGCGGCTTCTTCCAGTGAGCCTGACGTCTGCTGGAGGCCGGCCGTGGTCGCACGGACGACGTAGGGAAGCCGGCCGATCGCGTAGGCGATGACGAGCAGGGCGACGGGGTTGGGGTTTTCGCCGACGACGGAGAAGAGCCCGCCGAGGACGTGGTTTTCGCCAAAGGGCCAGGTGAGCGTCATGGCGACGTAGCCGAACGCCATGACGAGCCCGGGCACGGCCAGCGGGAGCATGGCGAGCGTGTCGAGCACCCACCCGCCACGCACCTTGGCGCGGACGACGAGGTAGGAGATCGCCAGGCCCAGCGACACCGCCACGAGCATCGCGCCGATGGCATAGAAGAGGCTGTTGCGGATGGACTGGTAGGCCAGGTCGTGGGTGAGCGCTTCGTGGTAGTGGCTGGTCGTCCACTCAAGCGGCAGGACGCTGCGGTACCAGGACGCGTCGGCGGTAAAGGAACTGAACACCACGCCGATGTGCGGGATGATCGCCAGCGCGGTGACGAGCAGGAACACACCCAGGGCGAGGTAGCCGCGGACAAAGCTCAGCGGGCGGGTGGTGGCGCCGATCGAGGCTTTGGATTCCATCGCGTAGGCGCGTCGGCCGAGCGTGAGCCTGCCAAAGAGATAGCACATCGTCGCGACGGTGAGCATGACGACGACCAGCGCGTACGGCCGCGGGCTGTCGGCGATCTCCTGAATGCCCCAGAAGATCTGCACGGGCGTGACGGTGTAGTAGTCGAACATCAACGGCGTGCCCAGCTCGGTGAACGCCCAGATGAACACCAGCGTGGTGCCAGCGAAGATGCCCGGCAGCGTCAGCGGCAGCGTGCAGCGGAAGAAGCGGCGGACCCGGCTTGCCCCCAGGTTTTGCGCGGCTTCTTCGAGCGTGGGGTCGAGGTTGGCGAGCGCTGCCGTGACGTTGAGGTAGAGGATGGGGTAGAGGTGCAAGGCCTGCATGACGACGACGCCCCAGAATCGCCCGCCCACCGCCCCGCCGAGGAAGTCGATGCCGGGCCCCGCGGGGTCGAGCAGGCCCAGGTTCATGAGCATGGCGTTGACGGCGCCGGATCGGCCGAGAAGCGCCTGCATGCCGATGGCGCCGACGAAGGGCGGGAGGATCAGCG